>JBDTHH010000274.1:0-9155 GCA_039937055.1 Ktedonobacteraceae bacterium
GCCTTGATAGGTTCTATCGCGAGTTTGCCGTCTTTGGCTTCGATGTCTACAGTATCGCCCTCGCGCAGCGTTCCGTCAAGGATGGCGCGCGCGATCCGATTCTCGATCTCTTTCTGGATGACGCGCTTGAGCGGGCGCGCGCCAAACTGCGGATCGTAGCCCTCGTTTGCCAGTAGCTCTCTGGCGGCGTCGCTCAGATGCAGCGTGATATGTCGCTCGGCCAGGCGCGGGCGCAGGCGATCGACCTGGATCTGCACGATGTTCTTGATCTGCTCGCGCGTGAGCTGGTGGAAGACGATGATCTCGTCGATGCGGTTGATAAACTCCGGCCGGAAACCATCTTCCCGCAGGCGCTGGCGCACGCGGCGCTGGATCTCTTCCTCGTCCATACCATCGTACTCAGGCAGCCAGCGATTTCCGACGTTGCTTGTCATAATAACAACGGTGTTTTTGAAATCAACCGTGCGCCCCTGGCCATCGGTGAGGCGTCCATCGTCGAGCAATTGCAGCAGGACGTTGAAGACCTCCGGGGCCGCTTTCTCGATCTCGTCGAGCAGCACGATACTGTAGGGATGGCGGCGCACCGCCTCAGTCAACTGACCGCCCTCTTCGTAGCCGACATAGCCGGGAGGCGCGCCAATCAGGCGCGAGACGGCGTGCTTCTCCATGTACTCCGACATGTCGATGCGCACAATCGCCTGCTCGTTATCGAAGAGGAACTCCGCCAGCGCGCGTGCCAGCTCGGTCTTGCCCACGCCGGTCGGCCCCAGGAAGAGGAAGCTGGCAAGCGGACGCTGGGGATCATGCAGCCCGGCACGCGAACGGCGCACCGCGTCGGAGACGGTCTGCAAGGCCAGCTCCTGCCCGACCACGCGCTCGCGCAGGCGATCCTCCATGGTGAGCAGCTTCTGCACCTCGGCCTCCATCAGCTTCGAGACCGGGATGTGCGTCCACTTGGAGACGATCTCGGCGATATCCTCGGCGTCGACCTCTTCTTTGAGCATACGCGCGCCTTTGAGGTTGGTGAGTTTCGACTCCATCTCGTGAATGCGCCGCTCCAGGTCAGGGATAGTGCCGTAGCGTAGCCGGGCCTGCACGTCAAGGTTGTATTCGCGCTCGGCCTTCTCCGCCTCGACCTGGGTCGCCTCCAGCTCTTTCTTCAGGCGGCGAATGGCCTCCACCGGCTCGCGCTCGCTCTCCAGCGAGATACGCAGGGTATGAAGCTGTTCGCTGAGGTTAGCGATCTCCTGCTCGACGCGGGCGCGTCGCTCGCGACTGGCCGCGTCGGTCTCTTTCTTCAAGGCCTCCTGCTCGACCTGCAACTGGCGGATGCGACGATCCAGCGCGTCAATCTCGCTCGGTGTGCTATCCAGCTCCACGCGGCGATGGCTGGCGGACTCGTCAACCAGGTCGATGGCCTTGTCGGGCAAGAAGCGGTCGGTGATGTAGCGATTGGAGAGGATCGCCGCCGCCACCAGGGCGCTGTCCTGGATGCGCACGCCATGATGGACCTCGTAGCGCTGCTTGAGGCCGCGCAGGATGCTGATGGTATCCTCAACCGAGGGCTGATCGACGAGGACGGGCTGGAAGCGGCGCTCAAGGGCGGCGTCCTTCTCAATATGCTTGCGGTACTCGTCGAGGGTGGTGGCGCCGATGCAGTGCAGCTCGCCACGCGCCAGCATGGGCTTGAGCATATTGGAGGCATCCATGGCCCCTTCGGCGGCCCCGGCCCCCACGAGGGTGTGCAGCTCATCGATGAAAAGGACAATGCGGCCCTCGGCCCCCACCACCTCTTTCAGGACGGCCTTGAGGCGCTCCTCGAATTCGCCCCGGAACTTGGCTCCCGCCACCAGTGCGCCGAGGTCGAGCGTCACGACCTGCTTGTCGGCCAGTGTCTTCGGCACGTCGCCGCGCACAATGCGCTGTGCCAGGCCTTCGACGATAGCAGTCTTGCCCACGCCAGGCTCGCCGATCAGCACCGGGTTGTTCTTGGTGCGGCGGCTCAGCACCTGGATCACGCGACGGATCTCCTCGTCGCGCCCGATCACCGGGTCGAGTTTCCCCTGCTCCGCCAATTGCGTCAGATTGCGACCATAGCGCTCCAGGGCCTGATATTTGCCCTCAGGATTCTGGTCGGTCACGCGCTGCGCACCGCGAATAGAGGTCAGGGCCTTCAGAGCGGCGTTGCGCGTCAGCCCGGTGGCCTTCAAGGCACGCTCTACTCCCTCGTCGCCTGAGTCGAACAGGGCCAGCAGCATATGTTCGACACTGAGATACTCGTCTTTGAAGTTGTTCATCTCGCGCCAGGCGTCTTCTAGCACCTTACGCAGTTGTGGCGAGATGCCTGGTTCGCTCCCACCATAGACGCGCGACAGCCGCTCAAGCTCGCTCTTAGCGATGCGCTGCCCCGCCGCCAGGTTGCCGCCAACCTGCTGGATCACCTGCTGCACCACGCCACCCTCTTGCTCAAGCAGGGCCGCCAACAGGTGTTTCGGCTCAATCTGGCTATGATTCAGCGTCTTCGCCAGCTCTGAAGCCTCACTAATTGCCTCACGCGCCTTATCGGTAAACCGCTCGATTTTCATCAAACTCCCCTCCAGTCGTGGTATTTGTTGTTGATACTATATCACAATGAGTTCAACGTTGCAAAAAGTTTGAGTGTGTATCTATCAAAGTTAATAACAAAATGAGTGGGAGAAATTCATCCATTTTTCGCCCCAGTCCGCGTAGGGGCTATGGCTTGCCTCGCCCCTACGCGGACCGGACGCGTACGACTTTTGAGAAGCCCTGTTAAAAGCACGGGGTTGGCAAAAAGGCCAGTTACTGTATAATATAGGTAACCTTTGGTGAAAGTGCGGAGGAGATGAAAGAGAAACTGAAAGTGATTGAATCATGAAGCGCTCATCTATGCTTATTTTCCTCATCCTGGCGCTCATTATCCTGTCTGTTTTTTCTGCGCGGTACCTGATACCCCAGCCATCAATGAATATAGCGACTAAATTTAGCAAACCTCCTATTTTGGGAGGTTTTAACATAGATACTCCTGAGAGAGCGACCAAAGCAGCCACAGATAGTGTTCAAGTAGCCTTTCAATATGGTCAGCCCCCTTCTGAGAGTGATGAGCTTGGACAAAAGCTTGGGTCACTCCACATGAAAGTGATAGACGGCTATATTTCTAGCTATTTATATTATTATGAATGCCATCGTACGAAAGAAATGCGACCTGCTCTTTTAGGCCCAGGGCAGTATTGTAAAGGTGATCCTCATCCAGAGCTAACTGATGCAAGTGTCCTTCTGGAAACTATTGCTACCCATTTGAAACAGGTGAAGGATAATCAATTAATCATGGGGTATTGGGTTCTTGATGATTGGGCACAATGGGATGCAGGAAGTGCGCGCCAACTCCTCATAAAAATTCATCAACTGATTCAGCGATATACTCCTGGCCGTCCGGCTATTTGTGGGTTTGGAGGAAGTATAGGGCTATACCAGAACGATGGCTGGGATGATTGGATCGCTGATAATTTTTCTTCTCAGGGATGTGATATGGTAGGCTTTTATATCTATACTTCTTCGCTCTCTAGTACCGCACCAACTGCATCAGCGGATGCCTATGATTGGTCCATGTCAGGAATACTTACCTCTATGTTTGTCAGTTTGCAGCAAAGAGGATGGGATATTAACAAAGAGCCGCTTATTGGCATAGGACAGGCCTTTGGAGGACCTATAGCTCATACAGATCGTTACTGGGTAACGCCAAGTGCAGAAGATATTGAAGCGCAAAGCAGGAGCTTCTGCGAGCATGGAGCAAGCGGACTGGTTTTTTATGCCTGGGATGACTCAGGATATGGTCCGCTGACCCAAACACCTATGAATAGTACTGAGATAGAAACTGGTATCCGAAACGGGGTGGCCGCATGTAAACAGTATTGGAGCAATCATCCATAAAGTGCTATTCTCTTTGCTGAGTTCTTTCCTCGATTGTTATACATATTGCCCGCCTGGTAAGAGTGATAGTGATAGCCAAATACGGCTATATACGCTGGAAGAGATGTACACAGTTTGCGCCCTATGTTATAGTGCTTTTCAGATGATCTCGCAATTTTTGTGGATTGGTTGGTAGGGGGAAAAGCGCATCCTATGAGAGGCCTCTTTGTTCTCCTCGCAGAGCACCGCAGCGTTCGGCACTTCTCCACTCCACCAGGTCCAAACCGCTCGCGAACACCTGGATCACAGCACATATATTGTCGGTTATACAGATATCTATGCGCAGATGTTGTGATGCATGCTAGCGCGTGAAGCTAGATTACCGCTGAAGCTTGCCGTCGGGCTGAGCAGCGAATCACGCATCCAGTTTCTGGTCCCTGGGGGGGACTTCATCGCACAGTGAAATGAGCAGATTTGTCGTAGTGATGTTGGGTCGTGAAAAGAGCGTGCTTACACGCTGTTCAATCACGCACTCAAAAAAGGGATGGAAGGGCGCGGGCGCTCAGGCGTCCGGCACCTCTTCCATGTTACAGGAGGTTTTTTTCAAGCGATGACAGACACCACCAGATCTAACGTGCCACCACCTCGAACACGCCGCTCCATCTCCGAGATGATAGAGTCCAGGCCAGGCCGGCGCAATCGCCTGATACACCTCTGGAACGCGCTCACGGCTATGCCAGAGGTTTCGACCACCGCGAGCTTCGCGCAGCGTGAAGCGGCGCGTCAATCGCGCTTGACCAGTAACGTCTTATTTTTCTTCACTGTCATGGTTGTGACTCTGCTGCCGGCATGTTTCTTTGCTCCAGGCCACGCCTACTTCTGGCTGGACCTGGGACTGGCAGCGGCATCTATCCTCGCGCTGGCACTCAATCGGAAAGGCTACACGCTGGCCGCCGGGCTTCTCGTCAGCCTGACAGGCTTCCTGATATTGACGGTGGCCCTCTTCACGACCGTTCCGTTCGACGAGACAACACTCCAGGGGTACGATATGTACGTCATCGTAGAACTGCTGGCGGTCTCTTTGTTGCCTATACGCAGCATCTTTCTCGTCGCCTTCATGAGCACAATTGCGATTATCGGCACGCTGGTCTATGTGCCTCATACGGCAGTACTGGACAAGGACCTGCATGAGCACCTGCCGGTTATCATCGCACAGCCTGTTGGGACGCTGTTTCTGGTGGCAGGCATAGCCTACATACTGGCCTCTACGATGGCAACAGCGATGAAACGCGCCGGTCGCGCGGAGTTGATTGCCCACCTGCAACAGGAGATTGCCGAACAAGAACATTTGCTTGCCGAACAGAAACGCGCGCTTGATACGGGCATCCAGCAAATTCTGCAAACCCACGTGGCTGTGGCAAACGGCCAATTGCAGGCCCGCGCGCCGCTCTCGCAGGATAATATGCTCTGGCAGATCGCCAGCGCCTTAAATACCCTGCTGGTCCGATTCCAACGCGCGGTCCAGGCAGAAACAGACCTCTGGCACATTGAGCAGGCGGTAACCTACTACGTCAATAGTATCCAGCAAGCTGAGCAGAACCACCAGCATCCCCTCCTACCCCTTTCGCACACCCAGATTGATCCTTTGATCGTTGCGCTCCAGGGCAAGACCTTCAACACCATTCCACTGCCCCAGGTTCCTTCTACTGGAAAGTTGCTCCCGCGACAACGTCGGATTGTCCCCAGGGAGTAGGGCTCTGTTTCTGCTAACAGGCCTATAAACGAACTCAAGGTTATATGTTCGTCTTCGCCCTCCGTTCTACCTACGCTGGGACACGCGCGTCGCTAGTGGACTGACCCACCTCATGTGACAAGCGGGAATGCAAGGGGCCGCGGCCCCGTGACTGGGGGGCGGGGGCTGTGCCCCCGATACTCCTCTCTTCCCGCCGCCGAAGGCGAGGTTTCACATGAGGTGGGTCAGTCCACTAGTACTACTCTGTTAGTTTCGTGAAGCAGAATTCACTTAAGCCTGCTGACAAGCATATTGCTCTTGCAGAGACTCCTAAAAAGCGGCTTTCGTCAGTCGGCTTGTAGAGCGGATCGAATTGAAACTAACAAAGTAGTACTAGAGCATCGGTCAAGTAACAGTGATGACAGGTGACAAGCCAGCAATCACGACACTCAAGACGCGATGGGTCATCTCTTCTGCTGAGATGGTTCGATTTCCCCGGCTCCATTGAGTTGCTGGACCGAAGATTGCCCAACTGATGACCTGCGCGGTGGTTTCTACGGTCTCCTCGCCAACGTGAATCTCCGACGACTTACGCTTGAGCCACAAGAAAAGGATCTCATAGAGCTCTTGTTGCAAAGCAATCTCAAAAAGCGGCTCAAACTGCCTATCGGCAGGCTTGAGCTGACCACGAAAGCGAGCAAGAAAATCAAACACGGCCAAAATAAGCAAACGGAGCGTGTTGATCTGCAACGTGGATGAAGCAGGGAGCTGGCTCAAAAGCGTCCGGTGAAACTTCTCGCGCATCCAGCTCTCCAAAAGGGCATATTTGTCTTCAAAGTGGGCATAAAAAGTGGCCCGATTCACCGTGGCCAACGTTGTAATCTCTTGCACAGAGATGGAGTGAATGTTGTGCCTTTCTTCCAGTAATGCCATGAACGCGTGCAGCAGCAACTGACGGGTGCGCTGCACGCGCGGGTCGTTTCTGTTCACTGCTCCAGGCATCTTTTCTCCTCGCAGGTCTCTGCGTTCTCACTCACTCGTCACAGAAACCAACACTTTCCCTTTGCTGTTGTCTACACAACAATCTGATCTGTTTGCTGATTGCCACGCAGCAGTGGCTTCCCTTACACTGACAACACTGTAGTATACACCAAACTGTTGATTATGCAACAGTGTCATGTATCCAGTGACAACTGTGCAAGAGGAAAAGGAGATCAATCTATGACAAACATGCTTTCCACCTGGGCCAGGGAGTTTCTCCGTGAAGGCCGCGTGGCAGCGGTCAGTACATTAAACAAAGATGGCAGTTCCCACGTCACCGCAATCTGGTATCTGCTGGCAGGTGATGGGACATTGGTCATGAGTACCCCAGGCCGCAGCCAAAAGATCAAGAATTTGCGTCGTGATCCCCGCATCGCGCTGTGTGTTGGAGATGTGGGCCGTTCTGTCAGCCTCTATGGACGCGTTTCCATCATCGAAGATCAGACACTCGTCCGGCAAGATCTCGAACGCCTAATAGAACACTATGTGAAAGATGAAGGCATACGACCGCAAGTGGTGACAACCTTAGTCCAGCGGGCTCCTGTGGTTCTGCATTTTCTACCAGAAAAAGTCACCGAGTTTTCAGGATGGAACATGAGCACATCTAAGAATCCCGGCGCAGGTCACTCGCGAGACGCTCCGCGCCTTCACGAGTGACTGATTGGCACATGTGTATCAAAGCGAGGTCAGACTTAAGTCCGAGGGGGAAGGAGTGTCACTCCCCCTCATTCTCTTGCAGATGAAAAAGTCAGGGGTGGCGGCAATTCGCGAAACGGCATAGGCAATCCCTGGCAGAAAAGAAACCTGCTATAATAAGGCAAAATATTGTCGGAGAATGACACGATGGTCAAAAGCTTCCCTGTACGTGCGGCCGCGCACGCGCAAAACCGTCGCCAGGCCTACGCGCTGCTTGTTATGGGAGTACTCTTCCTGATCGCGGCCTGGATCGTACATCTCGTCCTGGGTGTGCGACCTGGCAGCTATCCGCTGGGCGTCCTGCTCCTGGGCGTGGGTATGCTGGTGGCGGCCATGCTGAACCCCAGGCGTTTGATGGTGGCGGCCTGGCTCACCACGCTGCTGGGCATCGCCGTTTTCCTGGTGTTCAAGGGCCTCATTCCAGGCAACCAGGTTCTTGCCGTCTACATCCTGGCTATCGGCCTGGGACTGCTGGGCATCGCCTGGGCCGGGCGGCGCGGATACGTGGGCGCGGGCGCCGTCACGCCGGGCATCCTGATCGTGATTGTGGGCGTTATCGAGTACCTGCTCGCGCGAGGATTGACGCCGGCGCAATTCATTCCCTTTATGCTCTCACTCTGGCTGCCTGGCGCGGGCCTACTGATCATTGGCCTGGCGTACTTGCTAACGGCGGGCGGACGCGAGTAATCTGTCAAGGGTTGCGCTTCACACGAGGCACGCTTACTCGTTACCACCCAACCAGGCGCCGCAATGAAAGCAGTAGCGAAAATAGCCGGGGCTGCGTGCGCCGCAGGCGCTACACGTCTGCGCCTGCTCACCTTCCTTCACAAGCTCCGCCGCCGCCACCGGTACCGGAGGGAGCACTTGCGCGCCGGACCCCTTCAGCACCAGGATTGTCTGAGTGCGCACCTTATCGATATTGGCTCCCAGGCTCTCCAGCACGCCAACGGCCAGTCCTTCACCTTCGCGCAGCAGCCCCAGCAGGAGGTGTTCTGTGCCGATATAGTGGTGATTCAGTTTGCGGGCCTCGTCAATAGCCAGCTCGATAACCTTCTTGGCGCGCGGCGTCAGGCCAATTTCGCCAAACACTATGCGGTCCCCACGTCCGACCAGAAACTCTACGCCGCTCCGCGCCTTATTGAGGTCTATACCAAGGTTATTCAACACGCGCGCGGCAACACCATCTCCCTCGCGCAGCAGCCCCAGCAGGAGGTGTTCTGTGCCGATATAGTGGTGCTGGAGACGCTGGGCCTCTTCCTGAGCCAGGGCCAGAACCCTCCTGGCGCGCTCCGTAAACTTGTCAAATCGATCTCTATCGCTCACGGTATCCACGCGTCCCTTTCTTCCTGTGAACGTGCCTCCGTCCTGAGATCGCAGGCTGCTACACTATTGCCGAGGTTAGACACAGCGCCCCGCGGGGTGTTCGTAGCCATGTCATAAGAGGTTGCTGAGCCGCATTCATATCTCTATCGAGAACTATACCACAATAGACACAGATATGCACTCGTTCATCCAGGGCCTTATAATATGAGCCTCTCACCCGGATATGATATGGTACAATGCCAACAGAGGAGGCACGGCCCTGCAGAAACACCTCCACACACCGCAAACACATGCCAACCCGAAAGGAATACTCATGCGCATCGTTTCTCTCCTCGCCAGCGCCACAGAAATGATCGCCGCTCTTGGTTGTCTGGACCAACTGGTGGGGCGCTCGCACGAATGCGACTACCCGCCAGAGGTGCTTTCGCTGCCCGTC
>JBDTHH010000275.1:0-7713 GCA_039937055.1 Ktedonobacteraceae bacterium
ACCATAGCCTGGTTATGGTTCAGCAGGCTCGTTTTCAACTGGAAAAGGTTACTCCCCTCTTGAGTGCATCGTCGATAACCTGCTCCAGTTTCATCGTCCAACCCTCTTGCCACGCAGCAGCGAAGGCGCCTTCTCCTAGTTGCACCCGTGCAGCGGCTACTGCTTGCTCATAGCCGACACGATCAACAGGCAGCCGGGGAACGTCTATTGCTTCGCGCAGGGATTCTGCCGCTCCCCACAACTGTGCTGCCCATCGAAGCGCTCCCTGGGTGACGACCACACTGGCCAGTCCCTCCAGATTGAAGGGTGTCATCCACTTCTCTCCTACTTGCTGGTTGAGCGCCAGACTCTGCTGATACCATAGACACGCTGTGGATATCGCTCCCCGCTGTGTCTCAATCCTTCCTAAAAGGTGCAGCAACCAGGCACTATACCAGGGATCTCCCATCTCCCGATAGATGCTCAGGCTCTCTTGAGCCAGACTGAATGCTCTGACTGGCTCTCCCTCAGAGAGGGCCAGCAGTGCGGCAATCCATAAGCATTCAGCACTCCAGGCTCGGTCGCCCACCCTGGTGATGAGTGCCTGTCCCTCCTGGAACCGGTGGCGCATGGTCGCCAGATCGCCCAGAGTAAACCAGAGCCAGGAGGACGAGTGGACGAGTGTGCAACCGACCCAGAGATCATTGCCTGCTTGCCGAAAGAGCTGGAGCGCCTCCTCGAAGAGCGCCTGTCCCCGGGCGTACTTCCCAAGTGAGCTGACGTGCTCTGCCAGATGGAAGAGGGCATCAGCAAGTTCCCCAGGCTCGCCCACTTGCCGCAGGAGTCTCACCTGTTCTTCATGAAGGGAGACGGCTTCGACGATCTTTCCTCTCAACCAGGCGGCAGCTGCCAGTAAGCCGAGGGACTCAGCAATGCCGCAGGTATCCTCCAGTTCTCGGGAGAGGGTCAGGCTTTGCTGGGCCACCACCTCTATCCGATCAATGTCGCCCTGACAATCCGCAACAGATGCAATAGCTCGTAAGACCCTGGTACGCAAGGAAGTGCGGGTCCCTTCGCTCAAAGCGAGCGCGCGCTCTAGAAACGTACGAGCCTCACGATAGTGCCCAAGGATCATCCAGAATTCCTTGAGTGCGGCGCTCAAGCGCATGCCGATCTCCCTGCTCTCTACCGCCTTTTCGTCTCTCACCTTCTCCAGCGCCCACTCCAGTGCTTCGCGCAGATTGTCGTGCTCGTGCTCCAGTCGAGCTACCCACATTGCCTGGTTGGGACCGTCAAGTTCAGGCTCGGCCTGTTCGGCCAGCGCCAGGAAGTAGTGGGCATGCGCCACTCGGGTCGTTTCCAGTTCTCCGCTCGCAGTCAGCCTCTCCAGCCCAAACTCGCGCATGATTTGCAGCATCAGGAAGCGTGGCTCCTCGGCTTCCTGCTCGCTCGATTGGATGAGGCTGTTATCAATGAGTGCCGAGAGGGTGTTCAAGACATCCAGGTCAGCCTGGCCTATTTTCTGACAAAGTGCCTCGGCAGCCTCCAGCGTCCAGCCGCCCTCAAAGACGGAGAGCACGTGAAAAAGTGCTTGCTCTTCTGGTCCTAAGAGATCATAGCTCCATTGGATGGTACCCCGCAGCGTCTGCTGGCGAACAGGCGAACTGCGTGGACCACCAGTAAGCAGTTGCAAGCACTGCGACAGGCGTGCCAGGAGGACCTGGGGCGGCAGCAGTTTCACACGAGCGGCCGCCAGTTCAATGGCCAGGGGCAAGCCATCCAGCCGCACACATACCTCCGCAATGGCTCGTGCATTGCTAGAAGTCAATTGAAAGCTGGGGAGGCTGTTGCATGCCCGTTGCACAAAGAGGGTCACCGCTGCCGATTGAGCGATGTCCTCGTTGTTAGAGGTGGAGAGACTGGGCAGTGAAAGGGGAGCCACGGGAACGACCTGCTCGACGGAGAGATGGAGCACTGCTCGACTCGTCACGAGGATCTTCAAACAGGGACAGCCAGCCAGAAGCTCTTCGATTTGGAGAGCAGCGGCCACGATCTGCTCGAAGTTATCAAGCACGAGCAGGAAGGGTTGCTGGCCCACAAAGGCCTGCACCTGCTGAAGGGGAGGATGTGTGCCACTTTCCTTGAGTCCCAACTCCCAGGCAATGCTGGGTACGACCAGCTCCGGGTCGTTCAGAGCTGCCAGCCCAACGAAGCAGATGCCACCAACGAAGAACGAGCGCATCTGAGTGGTGACAGCGATGGCGAGACGGGTCTTGCCAATCCCGCCTGAACCCACCAGGCTCACCAGGCGCATCTCTGGTCGGATAAGTAGGGCACTGATCTCCGCCACCTCCTGCTCGCGTCCAATAAGTGAGGTGAGCTGGATAGGCAGGGCGTTGTGGTGAATGTCAAGGGTCTTGAGGGGCGGAAAATCGGCAGGGAAGCCGGAAATGACGAGCTGAAAAAGGGGGCTGGGATACTGGAGGTCCTTGAGACGATGCGCTCCCAGGTCTCGCAGGCTCACTCCGGCTGGGAGGTCATGCTCTACCAGGTCGCGGGTCGTCTGGGAAAGCAGCACCTGTCCTCCGTGACCAGCGCTCATGATGCGTGCTGCCCGATGCACGTCCAGGCCCACATAGCCTTCAGCAGAACGCTGGGGTTCGCCCGTATGCAGACCTATGCGTACATGCACTGTTGCAGCATCGGGCCAGGGATGGGCAGCAAGAGCACGTTGCATCTCCGCTGCCGCTGACACCGCATCGGTGGCGCGCGCAAAGGCCACGAAGAAGGCATCTCCCTGGGTGTCCACCTCATACCCGTTCCACTGGTGAAAGGCTGCACGCAGGAGTTGACGGCACTCGGTGAGGATGCCATCATAGCGGTGGCCTAGTTGCTGAAGCAGGCGGGTGGAACCTTCGATATCGGTGAAGAGCAGGGTGACCGTTCCTGTCGGCAGTTCATGCATGCAGTACCTCCTGCCACAGGAGACACAAGGCATTCCAGACCCACCTGGACCACTGGCCTCTCTGCTGGCTGTGACCGTCTCTGCACCATTATACCTCATTGTTCAGCAGAAAGAGTATCCTGGCCCAACAAACTCTATGGGTTTTGCAGCAAACGCCTGACCTCCTCAAACCTGGCCACACGAGACTTGTCCCTGGTGGGGAGCAATGCCTGGACGAAAAGCCTGATACGATCTTTGCTAAGATAGCAAAAAAACTGTGAAGAATACTATAATAGCTTACAGAGGAACTGTAGCTAGCGAGAGAGCGCTATGGCTTCAGACTTTTCTTCACACACAGCATTGAGGAGCGCGGAATGAATACGGCGTCAATTTTGCGAGACGTTGAGCATCGACCATATCCGTTGCCTGAAGGACCCTGGGTGACGACACAAAGCTGGCATGAGCTGCTCTTCGCCCACTGGCCCATTGCTCCAGACATCCTGCGCGCACTTGTGCCAGAGTCCCTTGCACTTGACACGTTCGAGGGGCAGTCCTGGGTCGGCGTCGTGCCTTTTCGCGTTAGCAATGCGCATCCCCGCTGGTCGCCCTTGATTCCTGGACTGTCTCAGTTCCTTGAGATCAATGTACGCACCTATGTCGTGGTGAATGGCATCCCCGGTGTCTACTTCTTCAGCCTGGATGCCGCTAACGCGCTGGCTGTCGCGCTTGCGCGCACCTTTTTTCACCTGCCTTACTATCGCGCGCAGATACAGTGCCAGGAGGAGGGCGATACTATCCATTACCATAGCCAGCGTACACACCCTGGAGCCAGACCTGGCGAGTTTGCGGCCACCTACCGACCTATCGCCCCGGTAGTGTGCGCTGGCAAGGGTACTCTGGAGTACTGGCTCACGGAGCGCTATTGCCTCTACGCCCTCGCAAAACAGCGGCGCCTGTACCGGCTCGATATCCACCACAAATGCTGGCCGCTACAAATCGCTGAGAGCGAACTTCAGCGCAATACTATGGCCCTGGGTCACGGTATCACGCTGCCCGACACACCACCGCTGCTTCACTATGCGAAACGACAAGATGTTCTCCTCTGGCCCCTGCATCGCGTTCGCTGAACGTGCGGGTTTCCGCCTCGCCGTCAGATCTTACACATGTAAAAGACCAGGCAACGCTGCTTACGGCAGGGGAGGGGCGGCATTGGATGGTGGAAGGTCCAACGTCTCCTGGTAGTCGGTCTTCAGTAAGCGCGGTGTAGCGGCGTCGGGATGGTACCAGAGACGCTGCATCACCAGGTGTTTCTCTGCGGTCCATGTGAAGTGAATCTCGCCCAGGTTGTTATAGCCGATGATCAGTTGCCCGGCTTTCTGGTGGCTCAGCCAGGCGGCGCGTCGCTGCAGACCAGCCACCAGCTTGTTCCTGGGTTTCGCGAGCTGGCGTCCGAGGCGATTCGTCCCCTGTGCCGTCTCATAGACAAACCTGCGTCCAGGCGGGGCGAGCATCCCTGCTGCCTGCTCATCCCGCCTACCTCTCCACAATAGATGCCGTGCGCCTCTCTTGACGCTGGTCTCCAGGAAGGTGATGCCCCCCAGAGCCAGGCGCAGTACCCTGAGCGTCCAGGAGGTGCCGCGCGCGCGCAGGCGATCTCTCCTGCGCTGGGCGACAAGCGCGAGGGTGTTGGGGAGGTAGCGCAGGCGGTAGACGCGATCAGGCGGAAAGCGCCGAAAAGCGCCCTGGGCCCAGCCATGCACCGGCAGGACGATCTCATACGGAGAGCGGCGCAGGGCCAGCAGCCTGGGAATGGCCCGCCAGAACAGGTAGATGCGTCGCCAGATGAGCGCGCGCACAGAGTTGAACACCCGCCGGTCGCCGGGGACGATATCCCAGGCGAAAAAGTCCATGGTCGGCGTACCCTGCCGCCGCAGGAGATGTTGCAGGTGTGGGTAGCCAATGGCGAGCATAGCAATGTGGGCGCCGGCTCCTTCATTAGATAAGGAACTGGAGGTATAGTCCACGAATTTGGCGCTGGCCTGCGTCTGCTGATCCCAGTACTCCATACTAGAGCCGAAGGCATAATGCACATCTCCCGAGAGGAAGACCACACGCTTCAAAGCGCTCACGGCCTTGAGGAAGTGCTGGAACGTCTGCCACTCCAGGGCCCAGGCCTCGCAGTCGTAGGCATAATTCTCCTTGACGAACGTGTGGCTCCAGACCTGAATGGATTCGATGAAGTCCATGCCAAGCACAGGGGTGGCCGAGATAATGATCGTCACCTCGGCATTCCGGCGAGCGGCGGGGACTATCTGTGCATGGACGGCATCGGAGGATAGCAACCCCGGAAAGTCGTGGGGCGAGCGGTAGAAACGCTGCGTGCGTGTATCCATCAGGATCACCTGGTAGCGCGGCCCCTCGTAGGTATGATACCAGTGCAGCGCCCGCGCTGAATGTGTCAGAGTACCACTGCCGCTAAAAGCTACCGGCAAGCCAAGCAGCTCCTCAAGCGTTTCGACTCTGGCATCCGCGGCATCGCCACGCCACGTATCGACAGCATTGAGCAACGCCGCGCCATTGGCCTCCTCAAACTGCTGCGGCGTATTGCCCCAGCCTTGAAACAGGGCATAGGCCAGCAGGCCGTTGCGCACAATCTGCCGTCCCAATGCGCTGGCCAGCACCTGCTGGCACCAGGCTCCATCAAGAAACCAGTCGTCGGTGACATCGTGGTCATCGCAGATAGTATAGGTGGAGATATGAGCCAGGGCGCGCCGGACCTGGGGCAAAGCCGCACGAAATATGTTCAACTGTTCTACCTGAACAATGTACATGGCCTCCTGCTTTTCGCTCTCATTACCGCCGGGACGCGCCTGTGGATAGGCCGCCCACATCTCCTGGGCATCGGGGAGATCACCGGGCCACAGCACATCGGACCAGGCGAACAGGTACATGGCGCTATACTCGCTCAGTGCCAGTAAGTGATTGTGTGGCATCGTGGTGGTAAACATGGCGCGCGATTGTACAAGGGTGCCACGTGCGCCCGGCCCCACTGTGCGCGCGGGAACGCCCACTCCCGTCAGGACTTCTTCCTCATTGCCCGTGAAGAGGAAATGGCCCGTATCGATCAGCGCGAACAGCAGCGGAGCCGCCACATCATCGGCATAGATTTGGTCTCCAGTGAGAAAAAGCTGCTGGGGGCGATCCCTCTCCTGCTGAATGGCCGAGGCGAGGAGCGTATCCAGCGCGGAGAGCATCTCGCGGCCACTCCCATGCGCCTTGCGACAGGAGCCATGCACTACCCTGAGCTGATTGAGATCTTCAGGCGGCAGGACGAAGTTCGGCAGGGGATGACCAGGGTAGACCAGCCGCTGGAGTGGATCATCCTGAGCAGGACCGGCGCTGAGAATGCCAGGTGTGGCCAGATGCGCCACCGTTTCGGCACCCGATGTACCGGCAGAAGCTGTGCGATCCTGCCTTTGAAAGAACAGATCGTAGTAATAGAGCTTTCCCCAGCTCAGCGGCACCCCAGTTCCCGTATGCGCAGTCACGGCAAGGATATGCAGATGATCTCCAAGCCGCGCGCTTTGTCGCGTGCCTTCACAATGCATAATGAGATCGCCCGCCTCATTTTTGGCATAGACGCGCAGCGTCACCACACACGGCTCCTTCAAAGCGAGCCAGACCGTGACAGCGGTTGGCTCAACCCGCCGCAGCAAGGGACCCGAAAGGATCAACGGCAGAGCGGCGAAACGCTCCGCCAGCGGTGTCCATGACATACAAGCATTTCTCCAGTTCCGGTATACTCTGGTAGCACATTACCTCTTTCTCCCGGCTGTGTCAAATTCAACGTGACCTCAGGTGAGCACGATTTTTACATCACCCTGATGTGACCATTGCAGGATAGCAAAGGGACTACGAAGAGTGTTAAAATAGCTTGCAGAGGAACCGTGGTTAATATGCTCAGTCCTCCACCTACAAAGAATGATGCCATCGCCTTCAGCGAATTTGTCAGAATAGAGCCATACAGACCTTCGCGCTCGTTGCAGTGCGCGGGGGAGAGAGGGAAGGAACACCCATGCTGAGCCAGGAACAGGAGAGGCAGGCCGTCGCCCCTACGCAGGTACCGGCGCACGTGCGTGATTATGACTACTACCGGGAGGTGTTCAGGGGGCACACGATGCCATTCGCCTTCCTTGATCTTGATTTACTGTACCAGAACATCCTGGAGATACGCGGCCGGGCAGGCGGGAAGCGCGTGCGCCTGGCCTCGAAATCGTTGCGCTGCGTGGGGGTCATCAAGCGCATTCTGGCGACCGACGCGTGCTTCCAGGGGGTCATGTCCTACTCGGCCCGCGAGGCTGTGTACCTGGCCTCGCAGGGGCTTGATGATCTGCTGATCGGCTATCCGACCTGGCATGCGGATGATATCGCGGCTGTGGCGCGGGCTACGGCGGCGGGCACTCATATAACGCTGATGGTCGATAGCCTTGAGCATGTGGCGCAGGTGGAGGCGGTGGCGGAGCGCGAGGGAGTGCGGCTGCCGCTGTGCCTCGATATCGATATGTCGTCGCAGTTCCCCGGACTGCACTTTGGGGTGTGGCGCTCGCCAGTGGGCAGTGCGGAGCAGGCGCGACCGGTGATCGAGCGTATCATGGCCTCGCAGCATGTGTGGCTTGATGGCATCATGGGCTACGAGGCGCAGATCGCCGGGGTAGGCGACCAGGTGGCAGGGAAGGCGCTGAAGAACGCCCTGGTGCAACGGCTCAAGCGGCGCTCTGTGCGCGAGGTGG
>JBDTHH010000276.1:0-7842 GCA_039937055.1 Ktedonobacteraceae bacterium
GCAGGCTTGTCAATCGCACCCCTACCTCCCTCCCTTCCTCCATAGGCCTTAACATTTTTATCTATTTTCTATACATATTTATCAGATATCTCTATACATGTTTTATCATTTACACAAGATAAGATGGTACATCGCACATTAATAATATTTCAAACCGTTGACATTACGTAAAAACTCTGATACCATCTTTTATGAGTAAAGCGTACATCTCTATTGTTATGTGTAAGGGAAGAAGCGATGCAAGAACCATCGGCCTGGCGTGAAGCACTCAGCGAAATTATCGGTGATCCGGCGGAGAGAGAACGCATCGCGAACGAGGTGGGGGTCCGCTCTATTACCCTGGCTCGCTGGGCCAATGGCAGCTCCCTGCCGCGTCCGCAAAATCTGCGCCACCTGCTCAATGCCTTACCCAAGCAGCATCGCTCGCACATGCAAGAGTTACTTGAGGAAGCATTTTCCGACCTGGCAACTATAGAAGTAGAACACGGCGAGGAAGAAATCTCCTCCAAATTCATCATGGAGGTCTTCGACATCCGGGCTACCATCGCGGACCAGTTGCGCTTCTGGACCATCAGCCGTCATGTCCTACAGAAGGCGCTCAGGCAGCTTGATCCTGAGCAGGTGGGGATGGCCATCACAGTTGTGCGCTGTATGCCACCCTCCAGCAATGGTAAGATCCTCAGCCTGCGCGAGAGTGTCGGGCTGGGAAGCCCGCCATGGGGAGGTGACCTGGAGGAGAAGGCCCTCTTTTTAGGCGCAGAATCGCTCGCCGGGTACGCTGTGACCACGTGCCGTCCCGCGCCCATCCAGAATCTTCAGGAAGATCGCACCTTCTTGCCCGCCTACCAGACAGAAAACGAGGTCAGCTCGATCGCCTATCCCATCATGTTTGCCAGCCGGATCGCAGGCTGCCTCCTCATCTCCAGTACAGAGCCTAACTACTTTCTTTCACAATCCCGCACCTCTCTGATCCAGGGCTACACCAACCTCGTGGGGCTAGCATTCGAGCCGGAGGAATTCTATCCCCCGGAGATCATCCAACTCCGCATGATGCCCGACCTGGAGACACAGCGTACGTACTTCACGAACTTCCGTCAGCGCGTCCTCGCCCTCCTGAGGGGAACAGGGCCCGAACAGTCCCTGAATACGGCCCAGGCAGAACTGCGGGCATGGCAGCAGCTAGAGGAAGCTCTGCTCCAACTATAGGTACCTATAACCCATTGACAAGAGGAAACTTCATCAGGTATACTTTTCGTAACCGTTCCCGATAACGGTTACGGTACATATTGTTACGCGCTTCTCCTGTAGGAGCGTCTATTGAGAAGGTTGGCTATGGCCGAGAATCTGACGATCCTGGATATCGCGCGCCTGGCAGGCGTTTCCAAGGCCACGGTCTCGCGCGTGCTGAACCAGAAGCCGGATGTAAATCCGGCGACTCGTGAGCATATACTGCGCATTGTGGAAGAGCACGGCTTTGTCAGCAGCATCACCGCTGCCGGCCTATCCAGGAAACGCAACCGGCTCCTCGGCTCCCTGGTACCCTCTCTCAGTTGGCCGCTCATCCCGGATTTGATGCGTGGCATTGGCGAAGTCATGGGCAATACCTCGTACGAACTCATCCTGTATAGCATCGCTGAGGTGAATCACGAGAAAGACCGCAGCGATATCATTGACCGCATTCTGGGGACCCGCCTGGCATCTGGACTCCTGGCAGTCTTCCCAGGTGCTTCGCGGGAGTACCTGGCAAAACTGCACTCGCCGGACTTTCCCGTTGTGTTGATCGACGACCAGGGGATACCGCCAGAGGGCACACCCTGGCTGAGCGTCGATAACCACCTGGGCGCCTATGAAGCCACCCGCCACCTGCTTGGCCTGGGGCACCGGCGTATCGCGCATATCCAGGGTCCGCTCAAGTACCAGGTGTCGCATGACCGCTACCAGGGGTACTGCGATGCATTGCACGAAGCGGGTATTGCTCCCGACCCTACCCTGGTGCAGGAAGGTGATTTCATGCCCCCCACCGGGCGTACCTCTGCCAGTGTCTTCTTTGACCTTCCCGCCCAGAAACGCCCCACGGCCATCTTCGCCGCCAGCGATTATATCGCCTATGGCGCTATCGCGGCAGCGCAGCAGCGGGGCCTGCGCGTACCGGAGGATTTAGCAGTCGTTGGCTTCGACGATAACCCTTCATCCGCTCACATGGAGCCAGGGCTGACGACCGTCCGGCAGCCGTTCTATGAGTTGGGCCAGCGCGCCTGCGAGGTTCTCCTGGCCCTCGTCGACGCCCCCCACCCGCTAAGTGGACCGAACCACAATGGTCGGAGAGCGGAAATATCTGTGGCAGCTTCCGCTGAAGCATTTCGCATCAAAATGCCGCCCACCCTTATAGTGCGTACCTCCTGTGGCGCAGCGCTGCGTCACCATTGAGTGAGAAAGAAGGGAGTAAGCATAAACTCTTGAGCTATGCTGGTAGTTTTCTTTACATCCTTGTCGTTTGTGGAGACTGATGTCCAGGCACAACGGCTAACCTAATACGCACGCACTTTGTTCCCATCGATGCAACGGATTGTATCAATGTGTAAACCGCTTTGTACCGTTGTCAGGTTGTCCTTTTGTCCTTTTTTAAGGCACGTTTTAGAAGCATGGAGCTTCTCAACGTGTGTGGATCGTCGAATGATTTGTTTTCCAGCGTTAGGAGGCAAAACGTGACCCCTCATCTAACATCTTCGCTACACCGGAACCGCCTGGCGGCGGCATTCTCGCTCCTGCTCGTGCTGGCTATGCTGCTGGCCGCCTGTGGTGGCAGTAATAACACAACGCCAACAGCAGCACACGCAACAGCACTTCGTATTCTCTCGTCACCCGGTCAACCTAATCCTGATCTCTTCAACCCCTACTTTAACACCAACCAGGGGGGCGATTATGGCGCCCAGGGGTTGCTGTATGAAGAGTTGTACTTCACAAACTTGTATACCGGTAAGGCCTCGCCCTGGTTGGCCAGCAGCTATACCTACTCCAGCGATCTGACGCAGTTGACATTCAAGCTGCGCACAGATGTCAAATGGAACGACGGCCAGCCTTTCACAAGCGCCGATGTCAAGTTCACCTTTGACCTGATGCAGCAGCACCCAGCCCTTGATCAAGGCTCGCTGTGGGCCTCTCTTCTCAAGAGCGTTGAGGTCCCCGATAGCAGCACCGTTGTATTCACGCTGCAGCACCCCGATAGCACCGCGCTCTTCCGCATTGGCGATGGGGTCTTCATCGTGCCACAACATAGTTGGTCAAATATCAGCGGTGACCCGGCGAAGTTCGCCAACGACAGCAAGCCTGTCGGCACCGGCCCCTATATGCTCAAGAGTTTCAGCCCTGATCTGATCACCTACACCGTCAACCCCAACTACTGGGGTACAAAGCCACAGGTGCAGACGATCCAGATCCCCTCGATCAAAGACAACACGACCGCCATTACCGATATGATCAATGGCCAGCTCGATTGGGCTGGGATTGGTTGGAGTCCCGACAACGATACGCCATATACCGCGAAGGACCCACAGCACAATCATAGCTGGTTTACTGGCAGCAACACCGTCATGCTCTACCTGAACCTGCGCAAGGCTCCGTTCAATAACCTCCTGGTGCGCAAAGCCATCAGCGCGGCCATTGACCGCAGCCAGTTGCCCCAGGGTGTGGCTCAATATGCCAGGGTTGCCAGTCCAACCGGCGTTATCGTACCCGTCTACAATAACTGGATCTCGACGGATTTTCAAAGCATGTCCTTCGAGAAAGGCCAGGACAAGATTGATAGCTACCTGACTCAGGCTGGCTTCAAGAAGGGCGGCGATGGCTTCTATCACGATGCCAGTGGCAAGGTACTCTCGATGTCGGTGGACGTGGTCACTGGTTGGAGCGACTGGGACCAGGATGTTCAGTTTATGGTCAATGACCTGAACAAAGCTGGTATCAAAGCTTCGATGAATTCGGAGAGCGGCTACACGCCGTACTATACCGCCATCTCGACCGGCGCGTACGACGCGGCCATCAGTTGGACGAATAGCGGTCCCAATCCGTACTACGCCTACCTGGCATTGCTGAACAGCGCGAATGCCGCTCCCAAGGTCGCCGTTGGCACCAACTTCGAGCGCTGGGACGCGACCACCAGCAATGGCTATTCTGCCAAGACCGATCAACTACTGACGCAGTTTCAGTCGACCATTGATCCCACGGCGCAGATGCAAGCGATGCAGGGCATCGAGAGTATCATGGTGAACCAGTTACCAGTTATTCCGTTGACCGTCAATGTGTACTGGGACGAATACAGGACAGCGCACTTCACAGGCTGGCCCTCTGAGGCAAACCCCTATGGTGCCGGCGCGCCCTACACCATGCCCGATGAGGAGAACGTCATTCTTCATCTGACGCCAGTCTCCTGATTGTAGAGCGTTCTTCCAGTAGGCCCTCCAGCTCCTGTGTTATGCCAGGAGCTGGAGGGCCAGGGAAAGGAGACAGAGAATGCGCTATCTCTTGAGACGGGTAAGCTTCTATCTGGCAGCGCTATGGGCCGCAGTGACCTTCAATTTCATCCTCCCACGCCTGATGCCAGGGGATCCAGCCTTAGCGTACTTAGCCAAGATCCATGCCCAAAATGTGACGACGGCACAATACAATGCCATGCTGCAAGAATTCGGTGTGGACCCCTGTGTTCCTCTCTGGCAGCAGTATCTCAATTATGTGGGTGCCTTACTCCATGGTCAACTGGGCCTCTCGATCTCGCAATTTCCTTCGTCGGTCTCGACTATCCTGGCACAAAGCTTACCGTGGACCATCGGCCTGGTGGGCGTGGCTGTCATTCTGAGCTTTCTGATCGGTACCTTGATCGGTATGTTGATCGCCTGGAGGCGCGGCTCCTGGTACGATACCGCTGTGCCGCCATTTCTGACGTTTTTCTCCGCTGTCCCGTATTTCTGGATGGCCCTGGCACTGATCTATCTCTTTGGCGTGAACCTGAACTGGTTCCCAACCGATAGCGGCTACGATGTGTTCAATGCAGTTCCTGGTTGGAACGGCGATTTCATCAGCAGCGTCGCGCAACATGCCATTCTGCCGGTCGTCACGCTTGTCATCGGCTCGCTGGCCGGCTGGGTCCTGACCATGCGCAATACGATGCTGACGACGCTGTCAGAAGATTACGTCTTGATGGCCCAGGCCAAGGGACTATCCGAAAGGCGGGTGATGGTTCATTACGCAGCCCGCAACGCGATTTTGCCCAGTATCACCAGCTTCTCTATCTCATTGGGCCTGGTGGTCAGTGGCTCCTTGCTCACAGAAATTGTCTTCAACTATCCTGGCATTGGCTTTGCCCTCTATAACGGCGTGCAAGGTGACGATTACCCCCTGGTTGAGGGCTGTTTCCTGGTCATCGCTCTAGCTGTGCTCGCCGCAAATTTCCTGTCCGAACTGGTGTATACCTTCCTCGATCCACGCGTGCGACACGGGAGGAGCTAATCATGCAAGCCACAAATTTGACCGATCAGCATATCGCGACCTCCAGTATCCTGGATAGAGCAACAGGGCGGGGGAACAATATCTTCCGTGTCATCACATCCAATCCTAAAATCTCTCTCGGGCTGGGGATCGTGGCCCTGTTTGTGCTGGTGGCGCTGGCCGCGCCGCTGCTGACACCCTATGATCCCGATGCCAGTATCGTGCGCGGCTCCCACGCTCCATCGGCCGCGCATATCTTAGGCACCACAGGTCTGGGCCAGGATATGTTTGCCCAGATCGTCTACGGGGCACGCGTCTCTCTCATCATTGGCTTCGTGGCAGCTATCGGCTCTACCGCGTTGCAGGTCTTTTTTGGCCTGACCTCCGGCTACCTTGGCGGCCTTGTTGACGATGTGCTCTCTCTGATCATTAACATTTTTCTGGTCTTACCGGGTCTGCCTCTGGCTATTGTGCTGGCTTCTCTGGCCAGCAGCGCCGACGCGGCGAATAAAAATGAGTTTGTGATTGCGCTGGTCTTGCTCTTTACATCCTGGAGCTACGGCGCGCGCGTCTTACGCGCACAGACGCTCTCGTTGAGGGAGCGCGAGTTCGTGGCGGCCGCGCGTGCCACCGGCGAAACTACGCTGCGCATCATCTTTGCCGAAATCCTGCCTAACGAGATAGCGCTGGTGGCCTCGACCTTTATCGGCACCTTTGTGTACGCGGTGGGCGCCGAGGTCGCGCTGGAGTTTCTCGGCCTCGGTGACACCTCACGGGCGAGTTGGGGTGTGATCTTGTTCTGGGCCCAGAACAACACAGCGCTCATATCAGGGAAATGGTGGCTCTTCATCCCGGCAGGGTTATGTGTAGCTACCCTCTGTGCCGGCCTGGCGTTTATCAATTTCGGCATCGACGAACTGGCGAATCCCCGCTTGCGGGTTGCGCGTGCGCCGCGCAAGCGGCTGTTGTCAGCAAAGAAAAAGGCGGTCGCGTGATGATAACACCCAACATTGCCAGGTCTGCTCCAGGTGCCTCCGCGCAAGAACATAGCGTGTTGCTGGAGGTCAAACACCTCAGGGTGGATTACGAGACGGGGAGCGACCCTGTCCATGCTGTCAATGATGTGAGTTTTACGCTGCACCGGGGGCAGATCCTGGGGCTGGCGGGAGAGAGCGGCAGCGGCAAATCGACGCTGGCTTACGCTATCACACGCTTGCTGCATCCCCCCGCCACAGTCAGTGGCGGAGAGATCTGGTATTATCCACGCGACGACCGGCCAGTGGGAACAAAACTGGAGGAGCGCCAGACAATAGGGCTACGCCATTCTCGCATACAGCATGCAACCGCTGGAAGAGACCATCCCCGCGTTCCGGTCAATGTGCTTGCATTAGCGCCCGCTCAGTTGCGAGCCTTTCGCTGGCGAGAACTGGCGATCGTCTTCCAGAGCGCCATGAACGCGCTGAATCCGGTGTTGCGCCTGGAGACACAGATCCTGGATGTGTTGAGGGAGCACGATCCAGCAATGGGATCTGCTGCCCGCCATCGACGTGCCCTGGAGCTGCTCCGGCTGGTGGGCATCGCGCCTGATCGCCTGCGCAGCTATCCGCATGAGCTAAGTGGCGGCATGCGCCAGCGCGCCATCATCGCCATCGCCCTGGCGCTCAATCCAGAGATCATCATCATGGATGAGCCAACCACGGCCCTTGACGTGGTTGTGCAGCGCGATATCCTGGATGAGTTGATGGCCTTGCGCGAGCACCTGAACTTCGCGGTTATCTTCATTACGCACGACCTCTCGCTCCTGCTGGAAATTGCCGATCAGGTAGCGATCATGTACGCGGGTCGCATCGTCGAGAGCACCTCCGCAGACGGACTCTATCGCTACCCGCGCCATCCCTATACCTATGGACTGCTGAACTCGTTCCCTTCCCTATATGGGCCACAGAAAAGAATGAGCGGCATACACGGCTCCCCGCCCGACCTGCGTAACGTACCGCGCGGCTGCGCCTTTCACCCACGCTGCCCCTTCGCGTTCGACGCCTGCCACGAAACCATACCAGCCCTGGCACCTCCCCAGAGAGCCGGGGTCCATATTGGCATCCACGGCCTGGAGCCAGACAGCGAACTGGCAGGCGCTGTCATATCGACGCGCTCGCAGGAATGCCAGGTAGCGTGCCATTTGTATAACACGGAACTTGTGAGCGTAGGAGCAGAAGAGGAGGCCGATCGTGCCAACGGGGGAGTGGGGAGTGATGTAGAGCAGACAGATCGTACCGTAGGGCGGGCGGATCGTACCGTAGGGCGGGGCTTGCCTCGCCAGTCAACCCGTGAGGTAGGGCCGGCCGGAGCGGTTCCGGTTGA
>JBDTHH010000277.1:0-12157 GCA_039937055.1 Ktedonobacteraceae bacterium
GGGGGAAGTGAATGCAATCCAGGCAAAAAGCTGGTAGTTTGCACAAAGTGGTTTCATATTAAGATATAGGAGGTGTAGGGGCTTGTAAACCGCGCCCCTACACCTCCTATATCTTAATATTTATTCCTATGCTTAGCCGCCAGCATTCACCGGCAAAATCATGCCGTGCGAAACCGACATGCCGATCATGAGCACCGCGATCAGGCCGAAGTAGAGCAGGGCCAGGGTGACGCGGGTCATGCCTGGCACGCTGTAGTACGCCTGGGACTCAGGGGTGTCGGCAACTTTGCGGCGCGCCCAGAGCTGCGAGCCGGCCATAAAGAGGAACAGCAGCAGAAACACCGAGAAGGTATGGTTGAGCAACGTCCAGATGTTGATAGCCACCAGGGCCAGGAAGCCCAGTATCCAGACGCGCCGGTCGATGGCGGCCAGCACACGGCCCCCGTCGAAGGGCACTATCGGCACCAGGTTGAACAGATTCATGAAGAAGCCAAAGTAGGCCAGGGCTGCCCATACCTGGTGGGGATAGATACTCGCCAGAAGCAGGCAGGCAGACGAGGCCAGCGCTCCGGCAATCGGGCCGGCGATACCTACTTCGGCTTCGTCGCGCGCGTTCTTGGGCATCTGGCGCATAAAGACGGCGGCACCCAGCATGGGGATGAAGATCATGCCACCCACGGGAATGCCCTTCAATTTCATGACCAGAGCGTGGCCCATCTCATGAATGAAGAGCAGCGCCACCAGGCCAATGGCGAACTGCCAGCCGAAGATAAGCGCATAGAAGCCAATAGAGATCACGGCAGTGATGCCGGCCCAGCCAAACTTGAGCAAGAAACCCAGCCACTGGAGCTTGAGCAGGGCCGCCAGGGCCGCCACCAGCCCACCGCCGATTCCCGCCCTGCCTCTGCCCTTCTTCTTGCCCTCCGCGCTTCCACTTGCCGCCGCATCGCGCTGCTCAGATCCCACATCGACCGTATAGCCTTCCAGGCTGCCCGGCCCCTGGTATGCCTGCATCTGCGCAGGCTCATAGGGTACGGAAACGGAACCGGCATACGGGTCCAGCGGCTGCACAGGTTGAGCAGAACGAGGCCCTTGGAGAGCATCTTGTCGATAATACGCCGGGTCAGCATAATCTGCATCGAGAGGATTGGCGGTGCTTGCCGCATACTCTCGAAAGTTTTCAGTATTCCAGGACATGCTTTGCCTCAATTCTGCGTTGTAAGAGCATCACTGTGTTCTATTCTACCATAGAATGTATGGGAAAAGGTGGAGGTCATTCCTCTTTTTCAAGGATATAACTTATTGTGCAATCTCAATCTATTCGCTACATATTATAACAGCAAAGCGTGCTTAGAACATTCCCCGGCTTCGACTGGCGAGGCACACCTCCTTGCTTCCAATTAGGCAATGAATCGCTCCGCCGGGCGGGCGGACAGAAAACGAAACTGAACGGTAGGTCTCACACGTGTACTATGGTAGAGTGTAACTGCTCAAGTGTAATCTAGCAAGGAGGACGATATGCTAGCTCATATGTTGCCTGTCCTGGCGGATGGCGTCACTATTAAGATTGGTGACAATGTCTGGTCGTTCGGTTTGAATTTCATCCTGTACTTGATTATCGCCGCTGTCGTTGGTTTGATAGCGGAATACATCGTAGGTTCGCGCATCCCCTTTGGCTTCGTCGGGGCAATCCTGCTGGCAATCGTCGGCATCTGGCTGATGACGCAGGTTATAGTGATCACCGGCATCCCTGACATCTACCTCTGGGGTGTGCCGATCATCAGAGCGCTTATCGGCGCGATCATCCTGGTGGCGATCTGGCACCTCATCACCTATGGGTTCAGGCGACGCCGCTACCGAACCGCATCATAGTGGAGGATTCCACATCCTATTCTGTGAACTCGTAGAGGCGTGATCAATCACGCCCCTACGTACCCAGAAATACTATGCTCCCTTTTTTACGCCTTCGAGATGCAGCCTCAAGAGATTGAGCGCTGACAGGACGGCGATACGCTTCTGATCCTGCCGGCCGCCACGCCACCCCGGCCCCATGCTCGTGACGACGCCCTCCGGTCCCTCGATGGCGATATATGCTGTGCCCACAGGTTTGCCTTCCTGCGTATCAGGTCCAGCGACACCCGTGATGCCCAGGCCGAAGTCCGCACCCAGGCACTCGCGTACCGCGTGGGCCATGGCGCGCGCCGTTTCCTCGCTGATGATCCCATAGCGCTCCATTGTCTCACGCGGCACACCCATCTGCGCCTTGAGATCGGCACTATAGGCTGCGATCCCGCCGATGAAGTTCTTGGAGCTGTTACGCACATCGGTGATCGTACTGGAGAGCAGCCCCCCGGTCAGCGATTCCATCACCGCCAGCGATTGCTGGCGCGCCATCAGCAGGGCGCCGACCACCTCTTGCAGCGTCTGTTTGTCGATGCCGAAGATATGATGTTTGAGAATCTGGCGTATGCGCACCTCCATATCCATCACTAGCTGCTCGGCCTCTTCCCGCGTCGCCGCCTTGGCAGTCACACGCACATCGATGGCATCGGCTTTGGCATAGGTCGCGACAGTAGGATTGCTGCCGTGAATCAGGCCGCCAATACGCTCCTCGACGGCGGATTCGCCGAGGCCGGAGACGCGCAGGATACGCGTGAAGATCAGGCCGCCGGTATGCGCGCCCAGGCGCGGCACCGCCTGCTCTTCCCACATGCGGTACATCTCCCTGGGCACGCCGGGCATGGCGACAATCATATGGCCATCCTTCTCGACCCACCAGCCAGGGGCGCTACCTATCGGATTGGGCAGCGTCTGGGCCGAGGGGATCAGAGTGGCCTGCTTGATGTTACTTTCGGGCATGTGGCCGCCGCGCGAGGCGAACATGCCCCGCAATTCGGCCTCCAACCTGGGATCTACCTGCATGCTCTCGCCCAGCAAGGCGCTGATTGACTCGCGCGCCAGGTCATCTTCGGTCGGCCCCAGCCCACCGGTCATAATCACCAGGTCGGAGCGCTCCCAGGCGCGGCGCAGGGTCTCGACGATGCGATCCTGGTTATCGCCCACCTGCGAGACAAAATAGAGGTCAATGCCGAGCGCGGCCAGGCTCTGGGCAAGATAGGTAGCATTGGTATCGGTGATATGCCCCAACAGCAACTCGGTACCACATGAAAGGATTTCGGCGCGCATAACTTCCTCCAAAACGACACTGCACGCCCCGTCGCTTGCAGTGTGCAGAATAACGTATGTAACGACAGCGTTGATTTGCTGCCGTTACAGTCATATCATATCACATACTTCGTAGATCAATATATTGTGTTGCAACATTAAAAAAATCAACATCTTGTGTCTAACCCCTTGCAAATGGCGAAGTTTCTGAGTATACTATGTTGCGGAGACCAGATAAATATAGCCTATCTCACCTGGCCAGTACAAGATATTTCCGGTACTCCTACTGTATAGCTGATTGTAGAAGGAGCAAGATAGCATGTTAGAGCAACAGGCTCAAGACACCCCCGGTTCTCAGAAGCAGACGAAGTTGGAAGGGATACGCCAGAAGGTCTTCATGGACCGCTACTCCCTCAAAGATGCCAACGGCCAGCCGCTGGAGTTCTCGCCAGAACATCTCTGGGCGCGCGTGGCACGCGGCATCGCCGCCGTGGAGAAGACGCCAGAGCAGCAGGCGCTCTGGGAGAAGCGCTTCTACGAGGCCCTCACCGATTTCCAGTTCGTACCCGGAGGCCGCATCCTGGCGGGTGCGGGATCGGGGCACGAGGTAACATACTTTAACTGTATGCCCCCTGACCAGGAAGTGCTGACCACTGATGGTTATCGACCAATCTCCGAAATCAAGATTGGCGATCTTGTGGTGACTCACCTCAATCGCCTGCGCCCGGTCGTACATAAGTTTGAGCGCGAGACCGAGGAAACGCTCTACATCATTCGCCCTAAGAAAATGGGCTACGATGATTTGCGCGTGACGGGCGATCACAAAGTATACATTATCCGTTCAGAGTGGGTAAACAAGCATAGATCGCGCGATGGTCTACGTCTGGAACATGAGCCAGAATGGATTCCAGCCAAAGAAATTAAGCCTGGTGATTATGTTGCCATTGCCCATAACAGCGAGGAATGCCTTCCCGAAACCATCTCCCTGCAGGATTACATCACGGGATACGAAACACAGGACGGCAAGATCTTTAAAGCGACAACGCGCGGCGATCACGGTTATGTATCGTCCTGGGGAACGCATCACAAGATTCAAGACCGCCTGGTTCTTGATGGAGATTTGTGCTATCTGCTCGGTCGCTGGCTTGGGGATGGGTGCGTGACTCATCGTGCAGGCACTGATATTCCTTCTGGGATCAAAATTGTTTTTTCTCTGGATGAGAAAGAAGAAGCTCAAGAGATTCTGCGCATTATCGAAGCAAAATTTGGTATTGACGGCTCCATTACGTTAAGTAGTACAGAACGCTGGTATGACCTGTGGGCAAGCTCCATGGCCCTTGGGGAGTTCTTTAAGGCATTTCTCGGTTGCTACAGCTATGGTAAGCGAATTCCTGATCAACTGATGCATTTGCCCGCCGAACTAACGCTAGAATTGCTACGTGGATTGTTTAGCGCCGATGGCTATGTATCTGATAACAAACTCGGCATAGTTTTATCGAATCGAGCGCTTACTGTCCAGATTCACCAGCTTCTACTGCGAATGGGATATCTATTCTCGATTCGTGAGAATACACATCGCTTAGGACGCGTACCTGCCTACCGTATTCAAGCTACGGCTAATGAGTGCGCCCCCCTCTTTGAGAAATTCTTCGGTGTTCAAGCACCTGAGCATAGTATTGATTTGAAATACTATTTTGAATACGATGACCTCAAATGGGTGCGAGTTAGTGAAATTGCTGTTGAAGATTATGCTGGCATGGTGCTGGACATCGAGGTGGAAGACGATCACTCGTTCATTTCAGCCGGTATCGTGGTCTCAAACTGCTATGTCATACCAAGCCCGGAAGACAGCCGCCAGGGCATTCTCGATAACCTCAAGACTATGACCGAGATCATGGCGCGTGGCGGTGGCGTGGGCATCAACCTCTCGACACTGCGACCGCGCGGCTCGTATATCAAGACGGTCAACGGCACAGCATCGGGTCCCTGTTCATGGGCGCAACTGTACTCGGTGGCCACCGGGGATGTGATTCAGCAAGGTGGCTGCTTTGGTCCTGATGAGCGCATCGCTACGGACCACGGCCTGATTCCGGCCAAAGAACTGGCAGCACGCCTGGATGCCGGGGAGGTGCTTCAGGCCAGGACGCATAAAGGGTTTCGGCCCTTCAACTATGTCTTCCATAATGGAATCAAAGACCTCTACGAAGTGACAACCAGACGCGGCTACAAGGTGCGTGTCACCCTCGATCATAAGATGGGGGTATTGCGCGAAGGTAACATTGCTACTATCCCGCTGCGCGAACTCAAAGAGGGCGATGAAATTCTGCTGCTGCTCGGCGATGGCAACGACTGCAACGAATTGCCAGTGGCTCTCTCAACAAGTCCATACAATCGTTCCAAGATGAGTACAACGCTCAATGAGAAGGTGACTCTGCCTACCCATCTTACAGCAGACCTGGCTTACTTACTGGGCTTCTTTTATGGAGATGGCTATGTGAGACAAGGCAAGAAAGTCACCTGGCGCGCGGCAAAAGGCATTACAGTTACCGTAGAAAACTCGCGGCCTGACATCCAAAACCGCCTTGTTTCGCTTCTAAAGACACTCTTTTCTATAGAGCCAGTCATAAATCCAGGTGATGGAGCTTGTACTAACATTACCGCTTATTCACGTCTTCTGGTAGAATGGCTACAAGAAAATGGCCTGCTCAAAGAGAAAGCGGCGGCTATCCGCGTACCCGAAGTCATTTTCCGGTCTCCCGCATCAGTAGTAGGTGCTTTCCTGGGAGGTTACTTCGATGCCGACGGCTGTGATCGCGGCAAGAAAGGCGGCTATGGCTTTGATTGCGTGAGCCGCGAGATGCTGGAGGATATTCAACAGCTTTTGATCGCCTATGGTATCGTCTCCCATATCACGGTACAAGATCGCACTATCCAGGGCTGGCAGCCACTATATCGTTTGCTCATCACAGGGGCACAGTTCAAGGAACGCTTCAGCAGCCTCATCTCCTGCTACAAGGACCAGCAGCGTCAGGGATTGCGTAGCCACAGTAGCAACTATCCAATGGCCGTCTGGCATACGCTGGACATCCCAGGGCGCTACTACCAGGGGCTTTTTGATGTCACTAAGCCGCGAGTATCGCACTATGCCCTCACGCGCATTCGAGAGCGTGTGGTAGCCACAGCCGGGGGTGTAGCAATGGCCGAGCGCCTGGACGCGCTGCTCGGTATCTTGCCCGATGTCATCACCTCGGTGAAATTCGTTGGTCCCTCGGGGGTATACGACTTTGAGGTAGACGATGTGCATCTGCTTTCCGTAGGAGGCATCTACACATCAAACAGCCGGCGAGGCGCGTTAATGCTCATGCTCGACGACAACCATCCCGACGTGGAAGAGTTCATCACCGTCAAGCGCAAGGCCGGCAAGATCGAGCATGCCAACCTCTCTGTGTGCATCTCCGATAAGTTCATGGAGGCGGTCAAGAACGACGACAAGTGGGATCTGGTCTGGCAGGGCGAGGTCAAGAAGACGATCCGCGCGCGCGAGCTGTGGGACCTGATCTGCACGTCGGCCTGGGAATCGGCGGAGCCTGGGATGGTCTTTATGGACCGCTGCAATAAAGAGTCGAATACCTGGTACTATGAAGATATCCGCTGCGTAAATCCATGCGTCACCGGCGATACTTTGATCTACACAGATCAGGGATTGATTCCCGCTGCTGAATTGGCAGAATCCAGGCTGCCCATTACCGTCGTATCACAGGATATTGCTGTCAAAGAACTCACATTGGCCGGCAACGTACCAGGCGCAGCGCAGACCACAGCAACATCATCCACGACGAAGATGCGCCAGGCTAGCCATGTCTTCCCAACCGGAGTCAAGCCAGTATTCCGGCTCCAGACACAGGAGGGATATACGGTTCGCCTGACTGGAGACCATAAGATACTTACGATAAAAGGTTGGAAAGCGGCTCAGGATCTGGCAAAAGGAGATACAATACACTTACTGCATGGAGAAGGTGGCTTTGGTACAGGTGGTAGTTCTAATCTCGGTCAAGTTCTGGGATGGCTGGTTGGAGACGGCTATCTCAATAAGCAACGGCAGCCTGACAAGTCTTGCGTGACACTCTCATTCTTTGGCAGCGAGCAAAAGCTTGCCTCGCACTTTGCAGAGATCGTTAACAGCCTGGTTGGGGCGCCTGAAGTCAACCAGAGAAGCCGCGAGTATCATGTCGGTGTGCAAAAAATAGGGGGACGCGAGGAATCGCGCGTTGAATCAGTACGATTGATGCGCCTCATAGATCCTGAATTGCTCGCAAATAAACTGCAAGTGCCACCTTCTGTGCTACGGGGATCACGCGAAATGCAGAAAGGCTTTCTCGCCGCCCTCTTCTCGGCTGACGGTTCAATGCAGGGAACACAGCAAAAAGGCTTTTCCGTTCGCCTTACCTCGATTAGCCAGGAATTACTTGAAGGAGTACAGCGATTACTGTTGAATTTCGGCATTGCATCATGCATTGCTAGAAATCGACGAATTCCCGCTTCTCGGCATTTGCCTGACGGTAAAGGTGGCCTGGCTGCTTACGATTGCAAGGCATATCATGATCTGATCATCTCCAGCGCCAATCTACAACCTTTCGCCGGGCAGATCGGCTTCCTTGTACAAGAAAAGCTGCAAAAGCTCGAAGTAGCTCTGCAAACATTTTCACGCGGGCCATATCGTGAAAACTTCCTCGCTACCTTCGAGAGCCTTACCCCCGATGGCGAAGAGGTAGTCTATGACCTGAGCGAACCCGAAATGCATCTTTTCTCAGGAAATGGTCTTATTCTCCACAATTGTGGAGAACAGCCCCTGCCTCCTTACGGCGTGTGTAACCTGGGCGCGCTCAACCTGGCCGCCTTTGTGCAGGATGGCGAGATGGATTGGGAGCGACTGGCGGAGCAGAGCAAGACCGCGATGCGCTTCCTGGACAACGTGGTCGATGCCAACGGGTACTTCATTAAGGAGAACGAAGAGGCCCAGCTTGGCACGCGCCGCACCGGCCTGGGTACGATGGGGCTGGCGGATGCCCTCATCAAGATGAAGATCCCCTACGGCAGCCAGCAGTCTGTCCCGGTGATCGAGCGCATCTATGCGACCATTCGCGACGGCGCCTACGAGGCTTCGGCGGATATCGCCGCCGAGAAAGGCCCGTTCCCCAAGTTTGAGCGCGACAAATACCTGAAGGGCCAGTTCATCAAACGACTGCCCAGGTCTGTGCAGGAGAAGATCAAGAAGCAGGGCATTCGCAATGCTGTGTTGCTGACCCAGGCGCCGACCGGCACCACCAGCCTCTTCGCGGGCGTCAGTTCGGGCATCGAGCCGGTGTACGACTTCGCCATGGTGCGCCGCGACCGCACCGGTGAGCATATCCTGTATCATCCGTTGCTACAGGAGTGGCGCGACGCCCATCCCACTGAGACGACGCCGCCATACTTCGTCGCCAGCAACGATTTGACGCCCGAAGAGCATGTGCGCGTGCAGGCCACGATCCAGCGCTACACTGACGCTAGTATCAGCAAGACGGTGAACGCGCCAAACGGCCATACCGTCGAAGCCGTGCAGACGCTGTATCGCCTGGCCTACGAGATGGGCTGCAAGGGCATCACGTACTACCGCGATGGCTCGCGCGATGCCGTCCTGACGCGTGTCGAGGATGAGAAGAAGGCTGAACAGCAGCAGGCTCAGCAGGCCCCGATGATAGAGCCTGTCATGTCGATCCAGGATGGCATTAAGCCGATCCCAGCCGTGCTGCAAGGCTACACCCGGCATGTCAGCGCGCCAGAGGGCAAGGTGAATATCACCATCAACAGCGACGACAATGGGCCATTCGAGGTCTTCGTCAACGTTGGTAAAGCGGGAAGCGATATCGCCGCCCTGGCAGAGGCCCTGGGGCGTTTGATCTCGCTCAACCTGCGCATCCTCAGCCCGCTCTCGCAAGCTGATCGCGCCAAAGTCATCGCCGAGCAACTGCGCGGCATCGGCGGCAGTCGTTCGGTCGGCTTCGGCAGCCAGCAGGTACGTTCGCTGCCCGACGCGGTTGCCCGCTCGCTGGAGTTACACCTGGCGGGCCTGGTGGATACGCAGCAGGCCGAGGAGCAGTCACTCCCACCCGCTGAAACGCACGACGATGGTCTTGGCAGCGCGAATGGCAAGGACGGCGGCACGCTGGCAGATGGCGTGGCACCATTGAGCCTGAGCCGTTTGAGTGTGACGGGCAACCTGTGTCCAGAGTGCGGCTGCAATACCATGGTCTACGAGGAGGGATGTAAGAAGTGCTATAGCTGTGGGCATAGCGAGTGCTAAGTTCGTTGTAGGTGACGCGGCCTTTAAAGCGGATTCAGGCCGACAGAGACGGCGATTGGGGAAACACACATGCGTCTGTATATGCGTTTCCCCAACATCCTCTCCAAAGGGCCACTCAGTTCAGCCTTGTAGCCACGCTTGCAAATTGGCCTGGAAGATCTCAAAAGCATCGTCCTGCGGAGCATATCCCAGCAGATCTCGTGTGGAAGTGATATCGAGCCGTTTGAAGCGGTTGTTAGAGATTCCATGAACAATAGCAAACTGCACATCTGGCGTCTCAATGCAGCGCATCAAGAGATGATTCATATCCCGCTCACTCATATAGCCGCTCAGATGACGTACATTGGGTTCCTGGCGCAACCAATTGGAGGCATCTCCATTAAGGTCATAGGAGCCAATGCGAACAGCTATACTGGAGAGTCCTTCCGCATATGCAAAGTAGGAGGCCACGGCTTCCCCAAAGCACTTGCAGACGCCGTACATGTTCATGGGCCGCAGAGGTGACTCGGGATGAGCTTGTACGTCGTCTGGATAACCAGCGACGACTTGCGCGCTGCTGGCAAAGATGACGCGTTGGCACCCCTGGTCCTTTGCGGCTCGAAAGATGTTGTAGGCTCTCTGGATATTGTTCTGCAAAAGCATTTGATAGAAATCGGCCTCAGGATTGGTCATTAAGGATAATGCAAACAATACGGCGCCTGCCACTTTTCCCCACTCAATACCCTGGCCAGTGAACAACGCGGGTGCGCTACTTCGTACAGCCAGCAAAATATTGGAATGCTCCTATGCCATATGTTATACTACTATGCAAGCACACCTCTCGCACTAGCATTCATCAACGAAGGTTGTTGACGTTCATCAATGAGGCGCGTAAGTCAACAGTAGCATTGACGCTCCAGGAGGTCATCCGATGGAAACACCTTTATCCCCGCTCGAATTCCTACGCCGCGCCCGGCGCCTGTATCCTGACCACGAAGCTGTTGTCGATGAGGGCCAGCGTCTGACGTACGCCGAGTTTGGCAGGCGCTGTGACCGCTGGTCGGCCGCACTCCAGCACCTGGGCATCAAGCAGGGCGACCGCGTGGCCTACATTGCGCCCAACACGCATGCTCAGCTCGAATCTTTTTATGCCGTACCCCAGATTGGCGCGGTCCTCGTCCCGATTAACTATCGCCTCATCGCCGACGATTTCGCCTACATCATCGAGCATAGTGGCGCGAAGGTGGTCTGTGTCCATAGCGACTATTTAGCCGATGTTGAGCGTATTCGCCACGAGTTGCCAGAGGTGAAGCACGTCATAGCCCTCGAAGGTCTGACCGATGCCTTACGCGAAGCGGGCTGGCTTGACTACGAGACTACGCTGGCGGAGGCGCCAGAAACGTTCACCCGCCCGGAGATTACCGAGAATGACCTGCTGACCATCAACTACACCAGCGGCACGACCTCGCGCCCCAAAGGCGTGATGATTACGCACCGCAATGCCTATATGAACACCGTCGGCACCCTGATCCATATCTCGATGACGCCCGCCGAGCGCTACCTGTGGACGCTGCCCATGTTCCACGCCAACGGCTGGACCTTCGTCTGGACGATCACCGCCGTTGGTGGCACCCATGTGTGCCTGCGCAAGGTAGAACCGCGGGCGATCTTCACGCTGATCCGCGCTGAAGGGATCACGCTGCTCTGTGCAGCGCCGACCGTCCTCATCGGCATCGGCAATGCGCCCGCTGATGTGCGGCGCATCTTGCAACCCGCTGAAGACGGGAAGGCGTCGGAGCAGCGCATCGTGCGCGTGGTCACAGCCGGCGCACCACCGGCCGCCGCGACCATCGAGCGCATCGAGGGTGAACTGGGGTGGGAGATCACGCAGGTGTACGGCCTGACCGAGACGGCGCCGTTCATCACGATCTGCGAGCCACGACCAGAGCACGCGGCACTCTCCCCACAGGCACGCGCGACCATCAAGGCCCGCCAGGGGGTGGAGCTGATCACCTCCGGCGAACTGCTGGTCGTCGATCCACAGGATCAGGAAGTTCCGCACGACGGGGCGACCCTCGGCGAGATTGTGGCGCGCGGCAATGTCGTCATGCAGGGCTATTACAACGATCCCGAAGCCACAGAGCGCGCCTTTAGAGGCGGCTGGTTTCATACTGGCGACGCGGCCGTCATCCATCCCGATGGCTATGTCGAGATCCGCGACCGTATGAAGGACGTGATCATCAGCGGAGGCGAGAATATCTCTTCGGTCGAGGTCGAAGCTATGCTCCTGCGTCACCCGGCCGTGCAGGAGGCCGCGGTCGTGGGCCTGCCCGATACGCAATGGGGCGAGGCGCCGCACGCCTTTGTCGTACTCAAGGCAGGGCAGAGCGCAACGGAGGAGGAGCTGCGCACCTTCGTTCGTGACCACATGGCACACTTCAAAGTGCCGAAGTCGTTCACGTTTGTTGATGAATTGCCCAAGACGGCCACCGGCAAGCTCCAGAAATATGTCCTGCGCGGCGGCAAAGCGGCGATCTCCGCGCAGTAACTAGCCATTCCATGCGACCATAGTTATCTGACCACCCTCATGTGACGAGTGAGCCTCCTCCCGCGTAGGGATTCGGCTTGCCGCATCCGTGGGGACGGCCTCGCGTGCGAGGGCGGGAGAGG
>JBDTHH010000278.1:0-11205 GCA_039937055.1 Ktedonobacteraceae bacterium
TCCTAACCATCTTGAAACAGCACCTGCCATACCTGCGCGACTGGTTAAAACACAATGGGCCCACCTGCCTGTACTGGCTTTTTGTGCCAAGCCGGTTCTTACCTGACGGGCGCACACGAAAAGCGTCTGGCCCTTTCCAGATCTGATATAGGTTCGTTCGGCTTAGAAAATGCAAGCTCAAATTCCTCACGCGCAAAAGGGGTTAAGCCAATAGCCTCGATCAGCGCTTCTTTTTGATCTCGAAGAACACGAAAGAAATTGACAACCTCCCCATCGATATCATTGTATGTTTCTACTAAAGCAGGTTTTCTATTGATGAGTACCGCCGCTGATCCCGCGAACGGCTCGCAATAATGTCTCGCTTGAGGCAATAAAGGTAGGAGCCAATTGAGATGGCTAAACTTTCCACCATACCAACCAAAGGCTATGACTTTCCCTGTTTCCTGCTCCTCAATAGTTGTATCCATTTCTCAAGCTTCCCTTTAAAATACGATTGCCTGGACGCTCACAGGAGATACGAACCTTCTTTTAGCGTACTTTTGTGTTTACATAATTATATAAAAGAAGATGCCACCAGTGCGACTTTTGCCAGTATAATCAAAGGGAATGACTTTTGCAAGGGCCTGTGAAGAGCGTCGCGTGATATGGGAAACTAGAATTGGTTGTAGCTGATGTATACCTACAAACCTCTCTTGCCAGCCATCCTGTTCCCATGTATAGTACAGCTTCAAGCTATTTGGAGGTAGATAGAATATGCGATATGGCAGTGCTATGTGTAGCTATTGTTCCTGGAAACTGGTATATTCTTAGCAAAGAAAACAGGCGCTAAAAGTCGCAGGTGGCTATGCATTCCTAAATAGATCAGGAAGGACGCATGAGTCAGAGCTATGGTGTGCTGCGAGTGGTGCGGGTGCGCTCACCTGCCAGCGGGGCAATGCACACCCATGATAAACATCCGGAGGGCTGGTTACCCGAAGAGAGACTGGTCCATGTGTTGACGCGGCATGAAACGAGTATTGGTCGCGCTTTAAGCAATGAGATTGTGTTAATGGACCCCACCGTCTCGCGTGAGCACGCGCGCCTGGTGCTGGACCAGTCGGGCTGGCACATCTTCAATCTGACCGCACGCAATATCGTGCGCGTCAACGGGCACGCCGTCGCCAGCGGGAAGCGCTTCCCGCTGCAATCGCAGGACATTGTGATCCTGGGCAGTACCATGCTGCAATTTATTGCGCCCCAGGCCGGGGATCTGGCGAGCGAGCCCGAGTCTGCGCCGGTTACCGACCTCTACTCGCAGCCGCTGACGCTGCCCGTCAGCGGTCCTTTGTCGCCACAGGATGGCGGGGCAGCAGAACAGAGACGTCAATTCCAGCCACTGCCTGGCGTGCCGTTGTGGCAGCAGCCCGCGTCGCTCTGGCAGCAGGCGGCCACACCGCAGCATGAGCATATCGTGCTGCCTGCCCAACCCGACCCTGAATTGATGGCCGAGCCATGGGAGGATGACCAGGAAGAGAGCTTGCTTGGTGCCGGCATCACCATGCGCTTTGCTCTGCCGCAGCGTATGGGCATACGCACGCGCTGGTTGATTGCCGGCGCCGGGCTGGCCATCGTGGCGATCAGTGCCATGATTACCCTGGTACTCAATAGCTTGATCGGCATCACCGCGCTGGCGCAAAACGGCGCATCGAGCATCTTGATAGCGATCATTGTACCCCTGATACCCGCCCTGGGGGTCTACCTGCTGGTCAACTTCATTGATCGCTTTGAACGAGAACCCTGGTACCTGCGGCTGGCCGCCTTTCTATGGGGCATGCTCATCGCCATCCCTCCGGCGCTCTTCGTTGAGAAGTACATAGATGGCATATTGCAGAACCAGCTAGGGCCTGGCACCAGCGACGTAGTGCGCTCAATCCTCTTTGGGCTGAACGCGGGCTTCACCGAAGAGACGATCAAGGGCCTGGGGATCTTGCTGCTCTTCATCATTCTGCGCGACGAATTCGATAATGTCACCGATGGCATCGTCTACTCGGCGATGATCGGCGCCGGCTTCGCGATGATCGAGAATTTCCAATATTTCGCCGGATACAAGAAATTCGTGGTCTTCCTGATCGTCTACCGCGTCGTTCTCGGCTGGTTGGGACACCCCACCTTTACCGCCTGCTTCGGAGTGGCGCTGGGCTATACACGCCACACGCGCACGCGCTGGAAGCAGATCATGATCCCGCTGCTGGGGTACCTGCTGGCCGTGGTGCTGCATAGCTTCTTCGACTTCATCGTGTTCCAGGCGGCGGCGGCCATCCAGACCGATCCCGGCAGTAGCAGTGTGCAAGCGTTCTCATTGGTCGCCATCATCGGCGACTACATCCCGCCGTTTTTAGCGCAGATGGTACTGCTCTACTTCCTCATCAAGTCCCTGGCGCACGAGGCGGCGGTCATCCGCGAGTTCCTGGCCGTCGAGGTAAGCAACGGGATTGTGACGGTGGACGAGTATGCCCTGTTGCAGAACTCATTTCAGCGCACGAAACAGGAGCGACGCATCCTATTCAGCCTGGGAGTCAAGCAGTGGCTGCGCGCCAAAGCCCTGTATCAGACGGAGATCGGGCTGGCCTTCCGCAAATGGCATGTGAGCATGGGAGCTAAACGCAAACAGGGCTATCGCCGTCAGCCGGAGGACGCGTACCGCCAGCGCATCCGGCGCCTGCGCAACGAGATCAGAGTCGTTGAGGCGAAGGCGAAGGCGCCTATTCTGTAAACTTGACACCCCTTCATGGCGCATGTTAGCATGAACCATAAGACCTCTTTACTTAGAAAAGGACGTGTTTGCTATGGGAAAGGAGCGGGCTGACCTGCTACAGATCTATCATTTTATGCGCCTCACCAGAGCCATGGAGGATCGCACGCGCACCCTCTTTTTACAGGGGCGTGTCGTGGGTGGAGTCTACACCGCCATGGGCCACGAGGCAACGACCGTCGGAGCGGCAATGACGCTGCGCGATGGTGACTGCATTGTGCCGCAGCATCGTGATCTGGGCATGCACCTGGTACGCGGCGGCTCGCCACGGGCCGTGATGTGCCAGTGGTTGGCGCGCGGCAACGCGCCCACGCTAGGACGGGACGGGCAATTGCACATCGGCGATATGCATCGCGGCGTAGTGCCGATGATCAGTATGCTGGGCGAATCGCTGCCGGTGGCCTGCGGTGTCGCGCTCACTATGAAGATGCGCGGGCGCTCGACAATTGTGCTGGCAAGCTGCGGGGATGGGGCCACCAACACGGGCGCGTTCCACGAAGCGCTGAACTTCGCCTCGGTGCAGCAACTGCCCATCGTGTTTATCATCGAGAACAATGGCTACGCCTATTCGACGCCTGGCGCTAAACAATTCGCCATCCAGAATCTCTCGGAGCGGGCCCTGGCCTACGGGATGCCGGGGGAGAGCGTGGATGGTAACGATGTGCTGGCGGTGATCGAGACGGTCACGCGCGCCGTTGAACACGCGCGCGCTGGCCAGGGACCATCTCTCGTCGAGTGTAAGACCTTCCGCGTGCGTGGACACTCGGAGGCCGATAAAGCCGACTACGTGCCCAAAGAACTGCGCGAGGAGTGGCAGGCGAAGGACCCCATCAAGCGTTTTGAAACCTATCTCACTCAGGAAGGCTACCTGACAGCAAAAAAGCAGGCCACAATTGAGGCAGAGGTCAAGGCCATCGTCGACGATGCCGTGAGCTATGCCGAGCAGAGTCCGCCGCCTGATCCCGCCACGGTGGCCGACTATGTTTTTGCGCCCGCCGGACCTGTGGCGATCATTGGCGAGCCTGGCGCTCAGAATACGCGCAATGTGAACGCGCTGGATACGCGGACGGGGACGCCGTTCAACACTATGAATCAGCAAGAGGAGGTCGTTGGACGGTCATGAGTGCAGTCACCTATTTAGAAGCCATCAGTCAGGCCATTCGCGAAGAGATGCGGCGTGACGAGGCGGTGTTCTTGCTGGGGGAGGACGTCGGCAGCTACGGCGGGGCCTTCAAGGTCAGCGCCGGCTTCCTCGAAGAGTTCGGGCCGGAGCGCGTGATCGACACCCCCATGTCGGAGGCGGCAATCATCGGCTCCGCCGTTGGAGCGGCACTGATGGGCATGCGCCCCATCGCCGAGATGCAATTTATCGACTTCATCACCTGTGGATTTGACCAGATCATCAATATGGCCAGTAAGATGTACTGGCGCTCCGGCATGCCGGTGCCAATGGTGATCCGAGGGCCTTCCGGCGGTGGCACGAAGGGCGGGCCGTTCCATTCGAGCAGTCCCGAAGCCTGGTTCTTCCATACGCCGGGCATCAAGGTGGTGGTGCCAGCGACAACATACGATGCCAAGGGCCTGCTGAAGGCGGCCATACGCGACAACAATCCCGTCCTCTACCTGGAACACAAGCTGCTCTATCGCCTGCCAGAGCTGCGCGAGGAGTTGCCGGAGGAAGACTACATCGTGCCGCTAGGCAAGGCCCTGGTGCGCCGCGAGGGCCAGGACATGACGATTCTGACCTATGGCGCTATGGTGCATCAATGCCTGAAGGCGGCCCGTCAACTTGAGGAGCAGGATGACCTGGAGGTCGAGGTGATCGACCTGCGTAGCCTGTCGCCGCTGGACCGCGAGGCCATCCTGGAGTCTGTCAAGCGCACCAACAAGGTCTTGATAGTCTACGAAGATACGCTCACAGGTGGTATCGGAGCCGAACTGTCGGCGATCCTGGCCGAAGACCTCTTCGAGTACCTGGACGGCCCGATCACACGCGTGGCCGCGCCCGACGCGCCGTTTCCATACGCGCCTCCCCTGGAAGAGGCGTACCTGCCGAACGCTGATAAGATACTCACGGCAGCAAGAAAGCTCGCTGCATATTAGGCTATCGGGTCCCTACGAAGAACGGGCCGTCGCATCGTGTACGCGAGATGAGGCGAGAAGCGAGATCTTGTGCGTAACAAAGGAGTTGAAACTATGCCAACGCCGGTAAAGATGCCTCGTTTGGGAGAGTCGGTCGCGGAGGGAACAGTGGGGGGCTGGCTCAAGAACGAGGGTGATTGGGTTGAGAAGGACGAGTCACTGGCTGAGATTATCACCGATAAGATTAACGCGGAACTGCCCTCGCCGGTTGCCGGGCGGCTGGCGAAGATCCTGGTGCAGGTGGATGAGACGGTTGCCGTGGGCACGGATATCGCGCTGATCGAAGAGAACGCCGATGTCGCGGCCTCTCCAACCGCCGAAGCAGCGCCGGGACCGGACGCGGCCCCCGTGAAGAGTCTCGCCGAAGCGCAGGTGCCTGTGATGGAGGAGCGCCAGCCGCGACGCAGTACCGTTGCTGCCAGCCGAGGGCAGGGCAATGGCGCGGCCGCGCCAGCGCCTGTGCGCGAGCAGCAAGTGGAAGATGGTGAGCGGCAGCGCATCTCTCCACTTGCGCGCAGGCTGGCGCGCGAGCATGGGCTTGAGCTGAACGAGATCGAGGGGACTGGCACCAATGGCCGTGTGCGCAAAGAAGATATCCTGGCCTACCTGGAACAGCGCCAGACCGCACCTGCCGTGGCCGCAGCGCAACGCACAGCCCCGGCAGCGGTAGCAACGCCTCCTTCCCAGGCTCCGGCCAGGCAATCGCAGCCAGCCTATGCTGTGCCAGCCGCGCAGGTTCAACCGGCCACAGCGGGAGCCGATGAGGAGATCGTCGTGCCGAGCCGCATGCGCCTGGCCATCGCCGAGCACATGGTGCGTAGCAAGCGCACATCGCCGCACGCGACGACCGTAGTGGAGGTCGACATGACCCCCATCGCCAAGTGGCTGGCGCAGCATAAAGAGGACTTCAAGCGGCGCGAGGGCTACGGCATCAGCTACGTGCCCTTTGTGATGAAGGCCGTCTGCGAGGGCATTCGCAAGGTCCCCACGATTAACTCAAGCTGGACCGAGGATAACAAGATCATCGTCAAGCGGCGCATCAACCTCGGCATGGCCGTCGCGACCGATGCCGGGCTGGTGGTGCCCACGATCTACGATGCCGACCAGTATACGCTGGCGGGCCTGGCGAAGCAGATCAACGCGGTGGCGCAGCGCGCGCGCGCGAACAAGCTGACGATCCAGGATCTCCAGGGCAGCACGTTCGTCGTCAATAATCCGGGTACCTTTGGCACGATTATCTCCGTGCCGATCATTAACCAGCCGCATGCCGCCATCCTGAGCATGGATTCAGTGGTCAAGCGTCCAGTGGTCATCGAAGACGATGCCATCGCGGTACGTTCTATGATGTACCTGTGCCTCTCCTTTGATCATCGCATCCTGGATGGCGCGGGGGCCGGTGGTTTCTTGCAGGCTGTGCGTACAAGGCTGCAAAGTTATGGGCGCGAAATAGATGTATACTAACTAGAACGAGGACAAACCATGGCGACAATGATACCAGAGCGTCGTCCTGAGTGGCTCAAGGTGCGGCCGGCCCAGGGAGAGAACTACGAACACCTGAAGCAGTTGATGCGTAGCAAGTCGCTCCATACGGTGTGCGAGGAGGCTCGCTGCCCCAATATGCGCGAATGCTGGGGCCATAAAACGGCGACCTTCATGATCCTGGGCCGTGTCTGCACGCGGAGCTGTGGTTTCTGCGCCGTGGAGACGGGCCGGCCGCAGGGTCTGGACTGGGAGGAGCCAAAACGCGTGGCGGAGGCTGTGCAGCAGATGGGCCTGCGCCACGCCGTTGTGACCTCGGTGAACCGCGATGAGTTGAAGGACGGCGGCGCCGCGGTCTTTGCCGCCACCATTCGCTGGATTCGCCGTCTGAACCCTGAATGCCGGGTAGAGGTGCTGACGCCGGACTTCAAAGGTGTTCACGAGGCGCTACAGGTGGTGATGGAGGCCAGACCCGACGTGTACAATCATAACGTCGAGACCATCCCCAGGCTCTACAAGCGCGTGCGGCCCCAGGCCATCTACAAGCGCTCGCTCCAGGTGCTCAAGTGGGCCAGGGAGATGCATCCCGGCGCGCCCACCAAGTCCGGCTTCATGCTGGGCCTGGGAGAGACCTGGGACGAAGTGATCGAGGTGATGCACGACCTGCGCGCGCACGATGTGGATATCCTCACCATCGGGCAATACCTGCGCCCCTCGTTCCAACATCTGCCCATCCAGCGCTATGTGCCGCTGGAAGAGTTCGCGGCGCTCAAGGTCGAGGGCCAGAAGATGGGCTTCCGGCACGTGGAGTCCGGCCCATTTGTGCGCAGCTCGTATCATGCGCACGCGCAGGCTGATGGAGCGGGGGTTCAGCAATGAAAACGCGCATCGATGGTGTGCAAATCGCCTACGATGACCACGGCGTAGGGCTGCCGGTGATCTTCCTGCACGCCTTTCCCCTGAATCGTGGTATGTGGCAGGGCGAGATAGAGGCGCTGCTGAAAGAGGGACGCTACCGGCTGGTGGCGCTGGACTGGCGCGGCTTTGGCGAGAGCGAGATCGACGCTGAGATTTCGCCGATGGAGCGCTTCGCCGACGACGTGGCGGGCCTGATGGATACGCTAGGCATGCAGAACGCTGTGCTCTGTGGTCTCTCGATGGGCGGCTACGCGGCCTTTGCCTTCCTACGCAAGTACCCGCAGCGGGTCGCGGGCCTGGTGCTGGCCGATACGCGGCCGGGGGCGGACAGCGACGAAGCGCGCGCCAATCGCGAGAACGTGGCGCGCCTCGCCGAGAGCCAGGGAACGGATGCCATCGCCGACCTTCAACTGCCCAGGCTGCTTTCAGAGGATACACGCCAGCACCATCCTGCGGTCGAGCTGCGCGCCAGGCAGATGATCCATGCCGCGCTCCCCCAGGGCATCGCCGCCGCCTCGCGCGGCATGGCCCGCCGCACTGCCGCTGATGATTTGCTGGCGGAGATCGCCTGCCCGGTGCTGGTGATCGTGGGGGAGCAGGACGCTTTGACGCCGCCGGGTGTCGCCCAGGAGTACGCGGCGCGTATTCCAGAAGCGCAATATATCGTGATTCCGCGCTCCGGCCATCTTTCAAATCTGGAACAACCAGAGGCGTTCCTGCAGGCACTCAGTGGGTTTTTGCGGTCCTCGTTTTGAGACGTGTGGATAGTAGGGTAGAGGCGTAGATGTACCCCGGTGAGGAAGGAAGGGTGGAACATGAGTCAGCCACTGACGTGGTTGCAGGAGCATCATCCTATTGTGCTTGTGGTGGATGACAATCCCGCTATTCGGGATATGGTATCCTGGGCGCTTGAACTCGACGGCTATGAACCTGTGGAGGCGGCCGAGGGACAGGAGGCGCTGGCCTGGATGGATAACGCCGCACGCGAGGGCCGCTATCCCTCGGTGATTCTGCTTGATCTGGCGATGCCGGTGATGGATGGCAATACCTTTCTCTGCCGCTTGCGCGAGCGCGCGGAGACAGTAGAGACGCCGCCGGCCGTCGTTGTGATTACTGCTATGGCCGGGCCGGAGTCCCAGGCTCTGAACGTACAGCAAGTGATCGTCAAGCCATTTCATGTGCGCGACCTGCTGGATGTGGTGCGAAAACTGGCCCTGCCCGCGTAGGGACGGGGCGCAGGCCAGCGGCGTTCCTACACGAAATGTCGCATCCGTGTAGGGCGCAGGCCAGCGCATTGGTTGATACTAAATAGAGGGAGAGATGTCGTGTTGGAACAGGGCGCAGGCCAGCGGTGCCCCTACACGGATGCGAGAGGGAGATCGTTTGCTCTATGACTGGAGTGGGTGACAGCACGCATTGCATCGACCTGCTTACCTGTCCGCTGTGTGGCGCGGGCTTCATGCAGGAGGGCCGCGCGCTCAAGTGCGCTAATGGGCACGCGTTTGATATCGCGCGCGAAGGTTACGTCAACCTGTTGCTGGGGAAATCGCGTGGCGATACCAGGGAGATGCTGCTGGCCCGCCGGAACTTCCTGGAGCGTGACCACTATCGTCCACTCTCACAGGCTATCAACGAGCACGTCTACCAGTATCTCGTCACGCGAGCAGCCAGAGAGAGCGAGTATGGCGGTTGCGATATACTGGATGTAGGGTGCGGCGAGGGCTACTACTCTGGCAACCTGTTACGTAACCTGGAGCAGCGTCTCCCCGCAACCCACATATGCTGCCTGGGCCTGGATATCTCGAAGGATGCCGTAAAGATGGCCGCCAGGCGCTGGCACACGGGGGAAGGCTGCTTTGTGGTGGCCGATGCGACAGAGCGACTGGTCGTAACTGACCGCTCGCTGCATGTGCTCCTTAACATCTTCGCCCCCAGAAATCCCGCTGAATTCGCACGTGCCGTTGTGCCAGGCGGTATGTTGCTCATAGTTATCCCAGGCCCCAACCATCTCCTGAGCCTGCGTTCAACGCTGAAGCTGCTGGATATCGAAAAAGATAAACAGCGCCATGTAACAGAGCAGTTCCAGAACCTGTTTACGCTGGTGGCTGTCTCTCCCATCACATATGAGCTGCACCTGCACAACGAGGATATTGTCAACGCCGTGAAGATGACGCCGAATTACTGGCATATGTCACAGCAAAGCCGGGCCGCAGCCGAGGAGATAGCGTCGTTGCACACGGAGGCTGAGTTTACGTGTTTAACATTCTTGCGCAGTGAGGGTTGAATTCAATGCTATTGCTCACCTCAACAGGCAATGCCTCCGTTGACCGGCTCTTATCAGGGGTGATCGGCATCTTTGAGATAGCCTTCCCTGCCAGGGTGCAGGGCTATTACGTGCAGGGCAGCTATGCGGACCACAGCGGCGTGGCTACCAGCGATATCGATATGGAGATCGTTTTCCAGGGGAGTATCACGGCGGCAGAGCGCCAGCAGGCCGAACTGCTGGCAGACTATTGCGCTGCTTTGAGTGCGGTCGAGCTTGATGTTGATGTTGAGGATGAGGCGCGTCTGATAGCGGGCAGCGATCCGATGTTCAAGATGGCGAGTCTGCTCATCTACGGCGAAGATATCCGCGACCGCGTGCCGCTGGTTGGCTTGCCGGACTGGACACGCGACCGCATGCACACCTCCTACCGGCGCTTCGTCAAGCTCTTCCAGCGTCCAGGCGTGGTCACCTATCCGCTGGCATACCCGGACCCCGCCGCCGAGTTCTATGGCTATGATCTGCGCAAGGTGCGCCTGCCGGACGGGAGGGAGGTCAATTCGACGCGTGATCTCATTCGCGCCACGGGCTGGGCGGCGACGGCGATCATTGCCTTCAAGTGCGGGCGCTACGTTGCCAGGAAGTCTGATTGTCACCGCATCTACCAGGAATGCTTTCATGACGAGTGGGGATCGCTGCTCGCAGATATCTACCAGCAGTGTCGGGGCCGCTGGCACTACCTCATTCCAGAGGCCAGCGCAGAGCGTCAGCAACTCCGGGCGATCTGCGCGAGAACGTCAGGCTTTGAGAACCACTTTTTGCAGGTATACAAGAAGTTCCTGCTATCCGAACTGCGTCATGAAGACACGCAGGCGCGGGAGCAAGCTCTAAAAGTGCTGGCAGCTATCTCCTTTCAGGATGAAGAGATTCTGTCAGCTATGCTGTAAGCAGGGAGATTAGGCGCCTCTCCCTTAGCCGCAAGCCCATGAAGCGGTCGCCCTCGCTTTGGAACTCGATATGCACCATGATGGGCTGCTCATGCAAGGTGCAAGTACAGATCGCATCGGCGACAACTTTGCGATGCCGGTCGAACTCACGATAGAATTCTGTTGAGGCCTGGTTGAGGTAGCGTGCATCGCGCACCAACCAGGTGATAAAATCCTGGGGAGACTCCCGGAGTATCCGCTTCAACCCTTCGTCCCACAAGGTTGCCAAATGTCACATCCTCCCACATAAACTACATTGATAGATGCAGTATAGCGTATGCGAGCTGGATTGTCGATGATTCATTTATCTTGTATAATTTCTTGTGTATCTAATAGTACTTTATACATGTATATTGCGTCAAGATAAATAAAACACTATACTATATTAAGGATTACCAATATATGTTTCTGGACTGCTTCTGGCAGTATAGTGTGAAAGAGAGGAACAAGCATGCAGTATCGATTTGTACCTGTGCGTATTGTGGCTGTTTGCGTTGTGCTGGTGGGCCTGGCTCTGGCGCTGGGCAACGTTCCCGGCATGGCGCGACACGCGCTCGCCGCGGGAGACCCCGTGTGTAACGCGGTCACGATGCCGGTCGCGCTCTTGCCGGATGCGCCGGCAAGCT
>JBDTHH010000279.1:0-2573 GCA_039937055.1 Ktedonobacteraceae bacterium
GAAGCCAACTATTGCCTCTATGTGGTTCAGATCCGTTCACGACCTTCCACTTGTTTGTTCAGCGGTTGAGCATGGCGGATATGTGGGTTCACCATTGCCCAATATACCTTCTCACGAATATCACGCAAGCCTCCTTCATGAATATCAGTGGGCAGTGATTTCACTCCACTGATTTTTGGCGATTAATTGCGTCAAATGCCACGCAAATGGCACTCACCCAGCCAAATTTCGAGAAATGCGGAAGGACTTTAACCGCTTTTTATGTTACACTGAGGACAACTGAACACATGTTTGAGATGCGAAAAGGAGCCTGACGTATGAGTGCGGATACCGCTCTAGAGCCTTTCACAGGCTAGACATGGAGAGGTAGGAGCATGCGGCTCTGTTGATTTTCGTCTGCGAGCGATGCGTATAGCTGCGTGGCATTATGCCACCCCCTACGGCGTCGCGGCGCGTCACATAAGGAGATACGACACATGGCTGATGACAACTTCACTCTCACGACGTTCTACACCTCCTGGAAAGCGTACCAGGATCATATCAAAGGGGCGCTCGCCCCGCTCAGCGCCGAGCAGCTTGAGCTGCGCGCCGCACCTCACCTGCGCTCCATCGGTGAGAATGCCCTGCACATCATCGGCTGCCGGGCCGGCTGGTTCACCGAGTTCCTGGGCGAAGACTGCGGCGCCGACGTGAAGGAGTACGCGAACTGGGATGTGCCTGGCGCGCCCGCCCGAACGCCCGCCCAGATGGTGCTGGCCCTCGACCGTACCTGGCAGTGCATGACCGCTTGTCTGACGCGCTGGAGTCCCGACGATATGCGACGCACCTTCACCGACGACTGGGACGGCAAACACGTTGACTTGTCGCGCGCCTGGGTCGTCTGGCATGTGATGGAGCACGACCTGCACCACGGCGGCGAGCTCTCACTCACCTTCGGCATGCACGGACTCCCGGCGGATTTCCCCGGCTAGAGCCTATGAAAGACTCGATATGGAGAGGTGGAAGCATGCGGCTCTGTCAACCAGACGCAAAGGCCACCCTTCTGATGGAAGCTCCGAGGAATGGTCCTTAGGGAACGACCGGTACATTTCGGCTTAACTTGCTGTCTATGTGGGTGCTATTTTCATCTCCTATCGCATCAGAAACGTTGTACAATATGTTTCAACATAAGGGAACAGAGGGAATGTCCGCTAAGCATATTGTATAGATACAAGGAGTGACTTCATGCGAGCAGTCGTAATTACCAGGCCAGGTGCGCCGGAAGTGTTGCAGATGCGGGAGGTGGAGACGCCGGAGCCGCTGGGTGACTATGTGCGTGTGCGTGTGCGCGCGTCGGGCATCAATCGCGCCGACCTCTTGCAGCGTGCCGGAGGCTATCCCGCGCCTCCCGGCTCGCCATCAGATATTCCGGGCATGGAGTTCTCAGGCGAGGTGGAGTCCGTTGGTCCACTGGTGCGCGCCTGGAAGCCAGGTCAGCGTGTGATGGGCCTGGCGGGAGGTGGAGCGCAGGCCGAATATATCGTGGCACACGAGGGGCTGCTGGTTGAAATCCCCCAGAATCTTGATTTTGTGCAGGCGGCGGGCGTGCCGGAGGTCTTTATTACCGCGCACGACGCGTTATTTACGCAGGCTGGCTTACAGATGGGCGAGCGCGTGCTGATTCACGCGGCAGGCAGCGGCGTGGGCACGGCGGCGATTCAGCTCGCGCATGCCGCCGGGGCTACTGTCTTTGGCACATCGCGCACACCGCAGAAGCTGGAGCGCGCGAAAGAGCTTGGCCTGCACGCGGCCATCTCCGACAAGGACTTTGCTGCCGAGGTGCAGCGCCTGACTGGCAACGCGGGCGTGCATGTCGTGCTGGATTTTATCGGCGCGGCCTACCTCGAACAGAACCTGGCCGTGCTGGCGCCCTGGGGACGGCTCGTCTTCCTGGCGACAATGGGCGGCGCGCAGGCCCAGGTGAACCTTGGCATGCTCATGAGCAAGCGCATTCAGATGCGCGGCTGCACGCTGCGCACGCGCACGCTTGAAGAGAAACTCGCTGCCACCCACCGTTTCGCGACCCATGTCCTGCCCCTGCTCGCCAGCGGCACCGTCAAGCCGATCATCGAGCAGGTCTACCCCATGCACGAGATCGCCGCCGCCCACACTGCGATGGGCGAGAATCGCAACTTCGGCAAGTTGATCGTGACAATGGATTAAGCTGGAGTCTCATTTATCAGGCTGAATTAGTATCTTATCGATTCTCCGCCCATCCATATCGATGACCTCCAGCGTGAAGGTGCCGATCTGCACCTTATCGCCCTCGACAGGGATACGGTCGAGGTGCGTCTGGATCAGGCCGCCCAGGCTCTGGTACTCGCCGAGTTCCTCCACCGGCATAGGCGGCAGCCCCAGGCGGTCGCGCACCATCTCGTAGTTTTCTCCGGCGTCAACCAGCCAGCTTCCATCGTCGCGCTGGACAATCGCGGACTCCTCCTGGGTGTCGTACTCGTCCTGGATCTCGCCTACCAGCTCCTCCAGCAGATCCTCGATTGTCACCAGGCCGCTGACCTGGCTGTACTCGTCAAGCA
>JBDTHH010000280.1:0-3938 GCA_039937055.1 Ktedonobacteraceae bacterium
CAGGCCCAAGGGCCTACTCCACGGATGCGGCAAGCCGAATCCCTACGCGGGACGGGGCCTGCTCCACGGATGCGGCAAGCCGAATCCCTACGCGGGACGGGAAATCACCCCTCAAGTGAAGCTTGACAGAGCACTATGGGGCTTCGGTTCCTCTTGCCCGTCGACCATGCCGAAGCCGGGTTGTCATTTGTCAGAGATATCCCGCAAATAACAAGTGTCCTGTCTGTGCATTAAACACTTCAATACCTGCTTCACAAGTAGATGAGAGCGTTTGGCCAGGAGGAATAGAGATCATCCTCGTACTAAATGGCCCTCGCAACTCTACATAACAAGCGATCTCGTTTGCTGGTAAACGGAAATCTATGCCTTGCCAATGGTCTTGTGCTTCGCGATTCGTCATAAACCTGGCCTGGATGACGGTAGGCGGGTCACCTGAAATCGTCTCGGCAAGAGCGGCGTGGTGGTTCTGGTAATAGCGTTTCACATCATCTATTGTGAAGGCGGGTATATTGCTCTGGCTTGGGGTAATCGGTTCAGGATGATGTAAATGAGGTCGTTCCATCACGATTCGACGCTCAAGACGACCGCGCAGAAAAAAAGCGGGATTGAGAGCATCAGGCTGTGAGGTCGTCACAATCAGAGCGATCCGCTGCTGGCTCTTTGCCAGGTCATCGATTTCACGCAGGAGCGGGTGAAGCACGTGCTCATTCTGCTGAATAGTTCCCACTTCTAGCTCATCCAGCCAGAGCAGTGACGGAGCCACATGCTTTGCTTCAGCAAATACAAAGTGGATGTACTCCTGAACTCCTCCGCGTTTGAACGCGGCATATTCATCTGGGTGCAGGTCAAACTCGGCGCGTTTCCTCACGCCGGTAAGCATTTCAAACAACGTCATGCCGGCCAGGTAGAACAGGTGTACCTGCGCTTCTCCTGCAACCGCCGCTACCAGTATTCTCCGGCTATACTCGCGTTGACCGACCAGGGCCAGTTTTATGGCTTTCCTCTCAGACTGAGCGCCCTCTTGCGCGCCTTTCAAAAAGGTAGCCACCTCTTGCAATTCCTGCTGGACCGTGCCAAATCCGCTCACATGAGCGAAGGCAATATGCACATGACGATCGGAAAGTGTAGTGGCTGTGCCTAGAGCCTCTCTCGAAGCGTTCTGTTGCTCCCAGGAACGGACCAGATCCTTTCCTTCAGAATCCTCTGTCCCTGATGGCATAGTATTCATATGCTCTGCCTTTCTGAGCGCATAGAGCGCTGATACACCCCTATATTGCCCTCTCTACCACCAGCAGCCCGGTCTCCTCCTCGCGACCAATCACCACAGGAACGGTGGTGCTGATATCCGTCTGCATACAGAAGGGCGGGTCTTCATATAGTCCTGCATCGATCACGGTCTGGGCCGAGGCGCAATGTTCGATCACAAGCGGCGGTTTGTAGGCTTCATAGAGAGTGATGGCAGCGGGCACACTCTCGTGACAATGCAGTGGGATCATCTGCCGGGTGGCGATGCGCTGTAGCTCAAGGGCCAGGTAGCCGGCGCAGACAGAATCGTCGAGCGCGAAGGTATCGAACTCGCCGGAGCAGACGATGGCGATGTTGCCTCCACGCGCGCCGGCGAGTTCCAGGGCGCGTACGGCGACGGCGTGAGCATTGTAGAAGCAGCCTGCCATGCGCGTGGCGCTCTCTGGACAGGCATGGAAGGCCCGCGTCCCGTTGGTGCTGGTATGGATCATCTCGCGCCCCACCAGGTCAAGACGCGAGAATTCAACTGGCGAGTTGCCGTGATCGAAGCCTGGGATGCGCCTGACATTGCGCTCCCCACACAGTAGGCGGCCGGGAACCAGGCGCGCCGCCGCGCGCGCCTGCTCAATGTCCTCCGCGACGAGCACGCGGGCCGCGCCTCTATCAAGCATCACCGTCATCGTAGTCGTGGCCCGGATGACATCTATCACAATATAGCTGTCGTTGGCGGGAGCCGCGCCGGGGATAATCAGGCGCGGCGTAAAAAAGACGTGAAGTTGCAAATTCCCTCTCTTCGTTTACAAAAACCATTTTATTGTCAGGCGAGGCTTGTCCTCCTGGTTGTATCGTAGCAGAAGCGCTGTCTATTTCACAACCTGTGATCATCTTGCATGGCTAAAGAGGTTTCGTCACACATTTGTGATACTTTCTCCACACCTTCCTGGCATACTATTCTTAAACAACGCATGATAGAATACAAACGGGCAGCTTATGAAGAGGCGCTATATGGATAGGCAACAATTTTCCAGTATACATGACAATAACGAGGGGTCCGGTCTGATAGGCTCAATGAACTTCGCAGCGTGGCCCGCGCAGGGCGAGCCGTTGTGGCGCGTTGTCCTGGCAAGGCAGACATACTGGAACCTGCTCTACTTGCTGCTCTCTTTTGCGCTTGGCATCACCTACTTTGTGCTGCTTACCACCGGCCTGGCCGTGGGTATCAGCCTGCTGATTATCTGGGTGGGAGTGCCTATCCTGGTGCTGGTTATGGCCGGCTGGTGGTACCTGGCGGCCTTCGAGCGCAGACTGGCCATCGAGTGGCTACACGTGTCTATCCCACCGATGGCGTTGCCCCTTGAAACGGAGCTGTCTTACTGGGAGCGGCTACGGACGCATCTTAGCAATCCTATGACCTGGAAGACGCTAGCGTACCTGTTGCTGAGGTTTCCGCTAGGGATCTTTGCGTTTGTAGTAGTTGTGAGCGGCTTCACACTGGCGGTCACGTTGGTCAGTATCACATTTCCGCTGGTTCTGCTGGTAGCGCCATTTGTGTATCTTGTCAGCATGTTTACCGGCGAGCGACGGCCCTGGGAGACGACGAAGAGACTGCTGCTGCTGTCGCTTATCGGTTTTGGGCTGGCGCCCCTGATGCTCTCCGCGCTGAATGCCCTGGCCTTTGCGATGGGGGAGCTGGCCCGCGTTATGTTGGGGATGAGCGATAAGGACCTGCGCCTTGCCGAGTCCAGGGCGATCGTCGAACGCGAGCGCGCGAAGGCTGCGAGTGCCGAGCGCAGCCGCCATGAACTGATCGTCAATGTCTCCCACGATCTGCGCACCCCCATCGCCAGCATCCGTGGGCATATCGAGTCCCTGGTGATGTCGATTGATGAAGACAAGGACAACACGCTCACGCCGGAGGATCTGCGTCCCTACCTTGGGATCGTCCACCGCGAAGTCGAGCGGCTCAGCGGGCTTGTTGAGGACCTGTTCGCTCTCGCGCGTACCGAGGCCGACCAGTTGCACCTGAGCATCGAACCTGTGGCGGCGGATCTGGTGCTGGAAGAGGTCCACCAGGCGCTGGCCCCCCTGGCACGCCGCGAACGCCAGGTGACGCTCGTCTACAATGCCGCACCCGGTTTCCCCCTGGTTCTGGCCGACCGGCAGCGCCTGGCGCAGGTGCTGCTCAACCTTGTGCGCAATGCCATCACCTACACTCCCCAGGGCGGCATTGTCTCGCTGAGCATCGAGCAGCACGACCCCCAGCACCTGGCCCTGGTTGTCGCTGATACCGGCATCGGCATTGCGCCGGAAGACCTGGCGCGCGTCTTCGAGCGCTTCTATCGCGCCGACGCCTCGCGCACCCGCTCCTCCGGCAGCTTCGGTCTGGGACTCGCTATTGTGCGCGATCTCGTGCATGCCATGGGTGGCTATGTGCTGGTCGCCAGTAAAGTCAGCGAGGGAAGCAGCTTCCGCGTCATCCTGCGTATCGCATGAGATCTCCTCCCCGGATCGCGTAGGGGCGATGGCTTGCCTCGCCCGTGTCGGCCGACGCGGGCGAGGCAAGCCCCACCTACTCCAACAAATTCAGAGAAAGGGGTTGCCAAAACAGAAAAAAAGGAGGACACTCTTTTTCAAAACACACTCTTTGTCCGAGAAAAAGGAGGCCTTCCTATGTCCTATGATACCCCAGGTCA
>JBDTHH010000281.1:0-7398 GCA_039937055.1 Ktedonobacteraceae bacterium
GTCGGGCGCATCCAGCAAGTAGAGATGCGTGCCAGCGATACGTAACGTAAAGGCTTCATCCCCCACCACTAGAGAGACATCGCCCGACCAGTGGGCCAACGAACGTTGCCAGCAGACCTGCCACTCCAGCAGCATCGCCCGCGTCAAAGCAGGCAGGCTCACCAGGCGTGCCATCCAGCCCGCGTTCCGGTGACGAGAGGTCTGCTCGCGCACAGCCCAACCGAATGTCGGCATGTCCCAGGTGGAAATATCCACGACCTCCAGATTCTCCACTAGCCAGTGTGCCACAGGGGATGTGGGCGGCACGCTATACAGAAAAGCCTCTGGAGCGCCCTGGCTTCCTACCAGCCGTACATGGTGCTGGAGCAAGGCGACTGTCGCCGGCCAATCATCCACTGCCAGTTCCCATACCTGGGTTCCGGCTAAGAAGAAAGGCCCTCGCGCTTGAGTTGCAGCTAAGAAGAGATAGCCACGCACCTGATCGGCAGGATCGATGGCTAACAAGAGCTTTTCCGGCTCAAGATGGTGCATCCAATGAGTTTGCTGCTCGATTGAGCGTTCAAAACTGCCTGTGTAGGGGCCAAAGTGGCGCTCATAGAGCGCGAGCAGGCCTGGGGCATCGTCCAGGGTGGACAAACGCACCGTGTAGGGACTCGCCGGCAGTGCGAGGATAGCCTGCCGATCAATTTCTTGTGTAGACAGGTCATACACATCGCAGTAGCCATAGCGATGATAAAATTGAGGGATACCGTCCAGCAGCAACAAGGCATAATTGTGAGCCTGCGCATACGCAAGCGCATCGTGCATAAGCGCAGTCGCCACGCTCTGATGGCGAGCTTCGGCACGCGTGTAGACTCCTCCAATACAGCCGGTGGCAAGCCGGGCGGCTCCCACGCGCAACATCCGTTCATAGATCCTGTAGCCGCCGAGTTGCGCGCCGTTGCGATACATGCTGCGTACCTGCTCCTGGCGATAGCCGGGGAGAGTAGTAAGCTTGCGCAGCAGCCGATTGGCGGTGTCATCTGGCAAAGGATCAGGAGAAAAAGACTGGGCTACCTCTACATAGCCTGTGATATGCTCTGCCAGTTCATCTGGAGCGAGGGGAGGTCGAATGATCAATTTTTCAAAACCACCTTAATTTAAGCGAACGGTGAGCTATAAACTTTTCCTGCTAAACTTAGCGGAAACAGCTTTCTTCACAATGGTGATTTCTTCAACCTTTAGCAATGCAACCATACCAAAGTAGACGATGGTAGCGATGCCTCCTATTCCCAAAACGGCAAGCAACTGTGAGAATAGAGTGTGCTGGGAGAGTAATCCACTATAGGAGGTCAGTTGCTCCAGGCCGAAAATAATAGCGATCATGACGCCTGTAGCCACACAAATCTTCATGGTTGCCGGAATCATCTCGCGAATGCGCAGTGGCCCGATGGCGAGGCGTAACAATACAATGAGCATGATGGGACGCAGCGCGTTCTGCACGGTGTTAGCAAAGGCCAGAGCCGGCATGCCTACGGTATGGCGCAGTGGGATAGCGACAGCAAGATAACCGATATAGCCCACAAAGCCGACAACGACAGGCTTTACCGTGTCTTTACGCGCAAAGAAGGCGACCAGCAGGAGTTGATCGATGGCTAGAAATGGCAACTGGTAGGAGTAATTTTGGAGCGCGAGATAGGTGAGTTGCGTATTTATGGCTGTGTTCGAGCCATGTTGGAAGAGCAGCGCAATAATCGGATAGCCCAGCATGATCAATCCAGCAGTTGCCGGTATCATCAGCAGGAGACTGATACGATAGCCCAGGAGGAGCACACCTTTGAACTTCTCGCTATTCCCAGAACGCGCGCATTCCGCAAGTGTCGGTAGGACAGCCGAGGAGAGGGCGAAAGCGACCAGCCCGGTAGGAAATTGATATAACTGGGTGGCCCATCTCATAGCAGAAAGGTTGGCAGCCGGATTGCCGGGAGCCTCATTTGTCCAATTCAGGTCAAGATAGACAAAAAAATTGCTTACCAGGTAGCTCAAGGCAATAGGTGCGTAGAGTCTGAGGAGATGGCGAAGAGCTGGATGTTTGAGATCTACAATGAAACGATAGTGCAAGTGCAGTTTTCGCAGCGCAGGAACCAGTAAGGCCACCTCGCCAAAAGATCCAACTGCCACGCCAACAGCTAAAGCATAATAGCCCAGGTAATACTGACTAAGAAAACTAGCCAGTATCGCCCCCATGATGATACCAAGGTGATAAGCCATCGGTGCCAATGCCGGCCAGCCAAACTCTTTACGAGCATAGAGTGCCGCTTGTATAATGGCGAACGGTCCCAATCCCAGGAGCGAGAAAAAGATGATTTGGGAAAAGTGAATGGCAAGCGTCTCTTGATTGACGGTCTGACCACCAATATGGAGGCTGAATGCTTGATAGGCCGGGTTAATGAAGGTCACAAACCAGGGACTGATAACGAGAAAGAGCAGCGCTGCCCCAGCCCCGATCAGGAGGATGAGGTTCACCAGAGTGAAAAGCAAGCGTTCAAAATCAGCGCGCTTTTCAGGAGCTGCGTAGTCGTTGAAGGTGGGAACAAGGGCGCCATTGATCGCGCCATTGACGAGCAGGTCATTAAAGGTTTGAGCAGGCGAGAGCGCTGAGAAGAATGGCCCGGTAATATCACTGCCTAAGCGCGCGACAATGATCTGACGCACCATCCCCAGAAGGCTGCCGAAGAAAGTACCAACGGAGACGAGTGAGGCAGATTTCATAATATGGTCATTCTCTGCACTTTTACTCATTAAAAATATCCTTTAAATTTCTGTGCAAAAATCTCTGCTGTACCCTGGCAATTTTCCCAGGTCATCTCCTGGCTATTCTACTGTTGTCAGCAAGCAGACCGCCATGTATACCGTCTGCATGGATACCATGAAAGAGGGAAAAGAAACGGGCCGCCTTGAGGCCTTCAGTGACGGTGTGTTCTCCGTCGCGATTACCCTGCTCGTCTTGAATATCAAGATACCGGCAGCAGATGCGTCTCCTATCCAATTGTTGGGTGAGGGGCCAATGCTGCTTGCCTATGTAACCAGTTTCGCAACCATTGGAGTTATGTGGATCAATCATCACCGGCTCTTTACGTATATTAAGCGCACAGATACTGTTCTGTTGTTGCTAAACCTCTTGCTTTTAGCAATCATTGTTTTTATTCCTGTGCCCACTGCCTTCCTGGCTGACGCTATTAATAAGTTTCTTGATGGCGCCGACTATCCTACGGCCGCTCTTGTCTACAGTGCAACTTTTTTCTTGATGGCCACCTGCTTTAATGTGCTCTGGTTCTATGCTTCGTATAAAGGCCGCTTGCTGGATACGAAGGCGGACCCACGAGCGGTGCAAGCAATTTCGCGGCAATACCGCTTTGGTCCGCTCTTCTACGTTTTGATCTTCGCGGTTGCCTGGTTTAATATGCTGGCCTGTATCATCCTCACTCTGATTAGCACTTTATTTTTTGCGATGCCTGTTCGTCTTCCACCCACGGCATCCGAAAAAGGCGAGATATCTCATTGACCTTAGTGGTCTGTGAGGTGCGATGACTGGCGATGCACGTCAGTTCGTGTCAGCACCTCTGGTCGTAGGGTGGTGCCAAGGCCGGGCGCGGTCAGGGGATAGACGTAGCCATCGCGCACCTGGGGAACTGCCGTCACGAGTTCGCTATACCAGCCCGTGTAGAAGGCGCGTACCGTCTCCTGGATGAGCGCGTTGGGCGCGTTGATGGATAGGTGAACGGCGGCAGTGAATTCGACCGGCCCCGTGCAGTCGTGCGGAGCCACAGGTAACTGGTAGGCCTCCGCCATAGAGGCCACTTTCTTCCCTTCGGTGATGCCCCCGGTCCAGGCCGGATCGAACATAACGATGCCCACCGCGTGTTGTTCGAGCAGCGCGCGGAAGGACCAGCGCGTGCCCAGTGTCTCGCTGGCGGTCGTCGGCACCCGCGTGGCGCGTGCGAACTGTGTCACGGCCTCCAGGTTATCCATCCTGACGGGATCTTCAAACCAGAACGGCTGATATTCCTCCAGCGCGCTGGCGATCTTGATGGCGCAGGGCAGGTCCCACAGGCTATGCATCTCTACCATAATGTCGATACGCTCGCCAACGGCTTCACGTATCTTGCGGAAAGGCTCAAGGCCCTTCTTGAGGTCAGCGGCAGAGATATAGTGTCCGTTGGAGGCCTCCGCGTAGGGATCGAACGGCCAGATCTTCATGCCAGTGATGCCCTGTTCAAGCAGGCTGTCGGCCAGTTCGCCGGCGCGATGCATAAAGGCGTCGAGGTCCTCGTATGGCCCTTCGTTCGCGGCGCTGCCCCAGTTCTCGACCGGTAGCCCGCCGGCTCTGGGGACATTACGCACATAGCGGTAGCCCGCGCAGGTATTGTAGGCGCGAATGCGTTCGCGACTGGCCCCGCCAAGTAACTGGTAGATCGGCTGGCCGCAGACCTGGCCCAGGATATCCCAGAGCGCAAAGTCGATGGCCGAGCGTCCGCGGTTCTCAACGCCTGTGCTGTTGAAGCCGACAAAACCGTTCAGCCCCTGCCAGTGCCGGTCGATCTGCAGCGGGTCCTTGCCCAGCAGGTAGGGCGCGGCGGTCTCGTGGATCCAGGCGGATACAGCCCTGGCTCCATAGAATGTTTCACCCAGCCCGCTTAGTCCTTCGTCGGTATGCACGCGAACGTATACCAGGTTGGGAAATTCGTCAATGAGCAGCGTCTCCAGCTCGATAATTTTCATGTCGGGTTGCCTTTAGCGATCATCAGACCACCGTCCACGACCAGCGCCGAGCCTGTCACAAAGGCCGACTCGTCCGAGGCCAGATACAGCACCGCCAGCGCCACATCCTCTGGCTCGCCGACGCGCCCGACCGGGTGTTGTTGGATAAAGGCCTCCATCGCGTGCTGAGGATCGTTGACGCCCGCCAGGTAGTTCCGCAGGATAGCGGTATTGATCGTACCCGGCACCACGCTGTTGACGCGCACGCGCGGGGCCAGTTCCATAGCCATGCAGCGCGTCATGGCCGCGATGCCGCCCTTGGAGGTCGCGTACGCCAGGTTGTTCGGGTAGCCGAGCATCCCGGTCGGTGAGGCGGCGTTGATGATGCTGCCAACAACGTTTCCGGCCAGCGCACCATTGAGCATGGCCTGCGCTGCGAGCTGGGTCAGGTAGAAGACGCTGCGCAGGTTGACGATCATCGTGTGATCCCAGACCTCCAGCGGCGTGTCCAGCACCGTGCCCGGCGGCATGATGGCGGCGTTGTTGAAGACAATTTCCAGGTGTCCGTACTCGTTGATGCTGCGCTCGACGAGCGCGCGCAACGACTGTGGGTCAGCCACATCCGTGTGCTGAAAAAGTGCGCTGCCGCCGGCCTGCCGGATGCTCTCCGCCGCCTGCTCGCCCCCGTCCTTGTTGATATCGGCCAGCATCACCGCTGCGCCCTCACGCGCCAGTAGCCGCGCGGTTGCCAGGCCGATGCCGGAGGCGGCCCCGGTTACAATCGCGACCTTCCCCGCGACCCGTCCTTCACGAACCATGATGAGTCCTGCCTTTCAAAATAACTGCTGAGAGCCAGTTCTTTGTCATAGAGCAGAAGCCTGCAAGGGAAGCTTCTGCACAAAACCGTAGAAGCTTCCCATCATTATAGACCATAAAGTCGGGAATGCGCGGCCTGGCTTGCTTCTCTGAGATATAATGGTTCCAATAATAAGGAGGATCACGATGTTTTACTCAAAGAAGCTCATAGAAGCGTTTGCATATACCATGCGCTTCCATCAAGAACATAGGAAGATGGGTCAACCCATCATGTCGCATATTTTTGACGTTGTCTCGCTCATTCTCTATTTTGGAGGCGATGAAGACACTGCCATAGCCGGCATGCTCCATGATACCAATGAGCGGGCCCCAAAACCGATTCTTGCAGACATCAAACATAATTTTAATGCTAATATCGCCGAAATAGTTCGCGTCTGTTCAAATGTCGAAGGGGTGTCATGGCGCGACCAGAAGCAAGCACGTATCGATTTAGTTGCTACCGCCGATACATCCGCGCTGCTCGTTTTAGCGTGTGAGGTACTCAGCAATATCAAACGGCTGCTTTTCCGGCTGCATGGCGCCCAGAATAAGGGCCAGGTCCTCTCGTATCTTAAGACAAGAGGCGGCATAGATGGCAAGCTGTGGTATTATCGCGCTTTTTGCGATGCCTTACGCAAACGCAAGGCACACCCGGAATTAGCCTATGAGATAGAGATTGCTGTAAAAGAACTGGAAAATCTCATTTACTAACATAAGGAAGTTCTACTATGCAACGCCGTATACTCGCAATTATCCTGCTATTGCTGGCTGCACTTCTGGTTGTCTTCTCGGTAGTGGCCTTTACGCCGTTGGGTGCGCGCATGTTGCCTTTCCTGGCCCAGGCGCCCACCGCCACACCCATGCCTGTCTTGACGGCTAGAGGCACCCCGCCCAGCGTCAGTGCGCGCTCTGCCTACTTGCTTGATGCTGATACAGGCAGTATGCTGGCAAATATAAATGGCCAGCAGCGCCTTCCTATGGCGAGTACGACGAAGATCATGACGGCGATCATCACGCTTGAGCAGGGCAATCTCGATCAACGCGTGACGATTTCACAGGATGCTGTCGACGAGGCGCGCCTGCACAATGGCAGCAATGCGCAGCTCGTCGTCGGCGATCAGATTCGCCTGAAAGATCTGCTCTACGGGCTGATGCTGCCCTCAGGCGATGACGCGGCCATTGCGATTGCGAAGGCAGTGGGCGGCTCGGTTCCGGCTTTTGTGCAGATTATGAACCGCTATGCCCAGCGCCTGCACCTCACGCAGACCCATTATTCCAATCCCGATGGCCTCACCTACCTCACCCCGCAGGGAAAGCCCGACCCCAATCTCTACACCTCGGCCGGCGACCTCGCGCGCTTAGCGCGTTACGCCATGTCCAACGCGTTCTTTGCCCAGATTGTGCAGTTACAGCACTACGTCTTGCCGGCCACGGCGCAGCATCACGCCTATACCTGGGATAACATCGATACCTTGCTCAGCACCTATCCAGGAGCTACGGGGATAAAAACCGGCTACACCCCGGAGGCAGGCTATTGTCTGGTGTTCTCGGCCACAGACACCCATCATCGTCTCATCGGCGTGTTGCTGCATGAACCAACCGAAGCTCAGCGCTTTAGCGACGCCAGTGCGTTGCTCGATTGGGGCTTCGCGCTGCCTGTCTTGCCGCCGCCCACGCCCAGAACAAGTTGACAGGGCGCAGCGCAGGCCAGCGCACCTGCTCCAACAAATTCGCGATTAGACAATATTCGACGGGAATAGGGGGTGCTTGCCTATCGCGCGTAGGGATCCGGCTTGCCGCATC
>JBDTHH010000282.1:0-8432 GCA_039937055.1 Ktedonobacteraceae bacterium
TCGAGGACCATTGAAATGCACAGCCTGACCATTGATCGTGATGGTGCCTTTTAAGGGTCGTTCGACCTGCGAGAGAAGCTTCATGAGCGTTGATTTGCCGGCCCCGTTTTCGCCCGCAACCACATGCACTTCGCCTGGATAAATATCCAGGTTCACGTCATCGACAGCCAGGACACCAGGGAAGCGCTTCGAGATACCTCGTAGCTGTACCAACGGTTCGGGTTCCGCTACCTTCATGCCGCCTTCTCCCATCTTCTCCTAAAAATGTGTTTTACACATTTTGAAATGCGCAGGAGAACAAATTTCCATCTTCGCTGGCAAAATAGTCTACAGCGAAGTGGAACAATAAGTATGAAATGGTTATACATTATTCAATGAGCTTTGTCAAGGATAAAACAGGGTGCTGTGGAGAAAGTATACGCCGGGTCCGCCTTTACAATTTTTAAAAATGTATGGTATACTTTCCACAATAAGCTCTATTAAGTATGGTACTTATGATGCATATCGCATAGCGGGTGTGATATACTTATGTGACAATCAAGCCACGGAGCTTCAAGCTCAATGAGGGCAGTAGGAGTACACATGAAGAGCAACGGGAAGGCACCTAACAATGAGACAGGCGTCTCCGCCTATCGGCCGCAGTATGAAATCGTGGCCGAGAAGATTGTAGAGTTTATCGGCGCGGCACATTTGAAGACCGGTGATCGCTTACCTACAGAACAAAAACTGGGTGAGCAACTGGGGGTCAGCCGCAGTATCGTGCGCGAAGCGGTCAAATTCCTTACAGCGACAGGATTGGTTGCGGCTCGCAAGGGTGTGGGGATTTATATTGCCGGGCAATCATCATTGATTGCCCGGCCTGCCGTGAACCTCTCTATGACCGTTGACCCGGAGCATATCCAGGCACTTTTTGATTTTCGTATCATGCAAGAAATGCTCACGACGCGACTGGCAACAGAACACATCACGCTGGCTGAACTACGCGAGTTAGAAAAAATCCTGGCCAGGAATCGCGCCTACGCGGAGGCAGACGAAGCGGCCCCATTCCTTGAAACCGATGACGCATTTCATCGTTCCATTGCACAGGCCACCCATAATCCCTTTCTCGCCGAGACGATTTCCAGTATCTTCAACTTACAGCGCTGGGCTATCAAGATTATGACGGGTGGCGCTCCCGGCTCCATGCTCACAGCCGCCGAACAGCACGAGATCATCTTCAATGCCATCAAAGGTGGACGGCCCGAAGAAGCTGCTCAGGCGGTGAAAATGCACGTGGAAACCGTGCTCTCCGCCTATCGCCAGGAGGTACGGCGTCGTTTGTTGACCGATGACACAGCCGAAGCGAGGAGAGAGTCATAGTGCCTGTCACGATTACGCGCCTTGAGACCCACGATATTCGCTTCCCTACCTCACGCACCCTGGCCGGTTCGGACGCCATGAACCGGGACCCCGATTATTCAGCGGCCTATGTCATTCTCTCTACGGATAGTCCCAGGGGTCTGCAAGGACATGGGTTGACCTTCACCATAGGCCGTGGCAACGAAGTATGTATCGCGGCTATCCAGGCGCTGGCTCCATTGATTGTGGGGCGAACATTAGAATCATTCACCAGCGATATGGCAGCCTTCTGGCGGCACATCACCGGGGATAGCCAGTTACGCTGGATTGGTCCAGAGAAAGGCGTTATTCACCTGGCGACCGCCGCTCTGGTTAACGCGGTGTGGGACCTGTACGCCAGGGTTGAAGGGAAACCACTCTGGAAACTCCTTGTCGATATGACCCCCAAACAGCTTGTGGCATGTATCGACTTTCGCTATATTACCGATGCCCTCACTCCCGACGAAGCTCTGGCCATCTTACAGCGCCATGCTGCCAGCAAAGGCGAACGCGAGGCCGAGATGCTGCGGTATGGCTATCCCGCGTACACGACCTCTGCGGGCTGGCTCGGTTATTCTGATGAGAAGCTGCGCCAGCTCTGCCGTGAAGCTATCAGGCAGGGCTGGACACATTTCAAACTCAAAGTAGGCGCGAATATCGAGAACGATGTGCAGCGCGCTCACCTGATGCGCGCTGAGATTGGCCCTGACTGCAAATTGATGCTCGACGCCAACCAGTCCTGGAACGTGGACGAAGCCATTCACAATATGCAACACCTCGCCAGCGTCAACCCCTGGTGGATCGAAGAGCCGACCAGCCCTGATGACGTGCTTGGTCACGCCACAATTGCACGTGCCATCGCGCCTATTCGCGTAGCAACCGGTGAGCATGTGCAGAACCGTATTATCTTCAAGCAGCTATTGCAGGCCGACGCTATTGGCTTCTGCCAGATAGATGCCTGCCGCCTGGGAGGAGTCAACGAAGTGTTAGCGGTCTTGCTCCTCGCGGCGAAATTCGGCGTACCGGTGTGTCCCCATGCAGGTGGGGTCGGGCTATGCGAGTATGTGCAGCACCTCTCACTCTTCGATTACATCGCGGTGAGCGCTTCACTAGAAGATCGGGTCATCGAGTACGTTGATCACCTGCACGAATTCTTTCGCGACCCGGTTATGATCCGTGACGGGCATTATATGCCTCCAACGGCTCCAGGTTACAGTATCGAAATGTACCCTGAGGTCTTTGCAGCCTATACTTTTCCTTCTGGCACTGTATGGAAATCCTTATAGAAAAAGCGGTTACGACCTGTAAAATGAGGAGGAGTTGCCACTATGTTCCGGCTGGACAATAAAGTTGCCCTTGTGACAGGGGCAGGTTCTGGAATTGGGCGCGAAATAGCGCTCCTGTTTGCTCGGCAGGGGGCATTTGTCCTGGTTGCAGATGTGCAAGTCGAGGCTGCCAGCCAGGTCGTTGCCGAGATAAGCACGCAGGGTGGGAAAGGGCAGGCATTGCACCTTGACGTCCGCGATGAAGAGCAGATACAGACGACGTTCGCAGCGATTCAGCAAGAACACGGACGCTTTGACATCCTGGTGAATAACGCTGGCGTCAGTCATGTAGGTACCCTGCTAGAGACCAGCCTGGATGATTGGGAGAGGGTGATGGGGGTCAATGCGCGGGGCGTCTTCCTGTGTTCCAGGTATGCTGTGACACACATGCTCGCCCAGAATCCGCCAGGAGGAATTCTGGTCAATATCGCTTCTGTGGCGGGCATGATCGCCATTGATCAACGCTTCCCCTATAGCGCAAGTAAAGGCGCTGTTATCAGTATGACACGCTCGATTGCCATCGATTTTGTTACCCAGGGTATTCGCTGTAATGCCATCTGTCCTGGGACCGTGCATACTCCTTTCGTAGAGGGCTATCTCGCACGAAACTTCGCCGGTCGCGAAGACGAAGTGCGCCAGCAACTTCACGCCCGCCAACCTATCGGGCGTATGGGGCGGCCTGACGAGATCGCTACGGCGGCTCTCTATCTTGCCTCCGATGAAGCTGCGTTCGTGACTGGCTCAACGCTTGTTATCGATGGTGGCTGGACCGCGAAATAATCGGGAGAGGAAGCACTATGATGAAGGAAGCGGCCTTTCCACTACACCCGCTGGGCAAGACCGGCTTAGAAGTTACCCCGATATGTATCGGTACCGCCTCCCTGGGTGATATGCCGGAAACCTTTGCTTATTCCGTCAACGAAGAACAGGCCCTGGCTACCATACGAGCTATTTTTGCTAGCCCCATTAATTTCCTTGATACAGCCGCTTCGTATGGCAATGGTGAGAGCGAGCGACGGGTTGGTATAGTACTCCGTGAACTGGGAGGCATTCCGCCTGGTTTTGTGCTGGCGACGAAAGCGGACCGCGACTTGCGGACTGGCGAATTCACCAGCGCGCAGATACGTGGCAGTGTTGAGCGCAGTTTGCGTCTGCTCGGACTGGACCAGTTACCCATCTGCTTTCTGCATGATCCTGAGCACATTGGGTTTGTTGCAGCCATGGCCCCTGGCGGACCGGTTGCAATGCTCCGTCAATGTCAGGAGGAAGGGCTTATTCATAGTATTGGCATTGCTGGTGGCCCCATTGACATGATGACCCGCTTCGTTGAGACGAACCTCTTTACTCTGGCCATTAGTCATAATCGTTACACCCTGCTGAATCAAGAAGCCGCTCCTTTTTGGGATGTGTGCGTGCAGCAGCATGTGGCAACCCTCAATGCCGCCCCCTATGGCTCCGGCATTCTGGCCAAAGGTCCCGGCGCCTATCCTCGTTACATGTATGACCGGGCCTCGGAACACTATACGCAGCGTGCTTTCAAGATCGAATCGGTCTGCCAGCGCTATGGTGTGCCGCTGGCAGCGGTGGCTTTACAGTTTTCGCTGCGCGACCCGCGTATCGTATCGACGATTGTAGGTATCAGCAAGCTTGAGCGATTGAAGGAAACCATTGCCCTGGCGGAACTGCCGATCCCCGCTGACCTCTGGCAGGACATTGCCTCGTTAGAAGGAGAGCAGTCGCATGAGTGATGTGCCCATCGTTGACGCTCACGTCCATCTCTGGAATCCGCACATGTTCCCCATCCCCTGGTTGGCAGAGGTGCCTGCAATCAACCATCAGTTCGGCTTAGCAGAATATAAGGCACAGACCATGCCTCTTCCAATAGCGGGCATGGTGTATGTCGAGGTGGACGTTGCACCACAATTCGCTTTGTTGGAAGCCGAATACGCCGTTGAGCTAGCGGCCCATGACCCCCGATTACTGGGGATTGTTGCTGCTGCGCCTGTCCAATACGGCGCGCAGGTACGTATCTATCTGGATACGTTACGCAAACTGGGGCCGCTGATCAAGGGTGTACGGCGCAATCTCCAGGGAGAAGTCGATCCCAGCTACTGCCTCCAGGCGACCTTTATCCAGGGAGTGCAGTTGCTGGCTGAGTATGGTTACTCGTTCGATATCTGCATCCGGCATGAGCAATTGCCAGCAGTCACGGAACTGGTCAAGCGCTGCCCGGATGTCACGTTCATCCTTGATCATTGCGGCAAACCTGCTATTCGCGCACATTTGCTCGATCCCTGGCGCATGGATCTTGATCGCCTGGCAGCCTTGCCCAATATCTGTTGTAAAGTGAGTGGTCTGCTCACCGAAGCCGATCCACAAAAGTGGTCGCTGGCCGATCTGGCACCCTATGTTGAACATGCTCTGGCTGTCTTCGGGGAGCAGCGCATGCTCTTTGGAGGGGATTGGCCTGTCATACTGCAAGCTGGTTCCTACCGGCAGTGGGTTGAGACCATCATCCAACTTCTCTCTCATCTGCCAGAATCAACTCAACGCGCTATCTGGGGAGAGAACGCTCGACGCTACTACCGCCTCGGCAACCAGGATGCCTCATGATGGCTAGTACACGAATGATGCACTTCCTGAGAGGAGCGAAATAACGGGATGTCGTCTTTTAGCATCATCTCCCCTTAATGGAGATTTGACTTGTTTCGTTGCCATCATCCTGCTTAGCTCCACTGTTCAGAGGCGGTGCTGGTTCCCGTGGGCGGCACGGCGCGCCCGTTTGTCCAGTAGCTTTGGGCCTGGGCCAGGAAGGCCTGGGCATCATGAGGAGTGGCAAAGGCATGACGAGGGATGACATCGGCAATCCGGCGGTTTGACAGGCGGATAAAGTAGAGACCATACGTATCAGTCGTGATCGTTTCGATGGCGCCCCAGGAGACCAGGGAGTCCACCTGGTTGGTCCTATGCCGTAGACCTTCCGGGCTGATGGTGATGATGTGCTCTCCTTGTAGTTCCGGATTGCGGTTGGAACGTGAGCGGATGCGCCACCTGAGGAAGACAACAAGCAGGAAAAGCACAAGCAGGAAAGAGATGACCGAGAGAAGGTTCGTGAGGACTTCGGACGGCGGGCTTAGCAACACATAAATGATCAGCAAGCCGCTGACGACCACAAGGCTGATACCTGTTGACCACAAGGTGCGGGTGCGCGAGAAATTATATTTTGTCAAGTTCCAAAGATCCTGGCCTGTGAGAAAGAAGTGAACTTCCATGCTTGCCTCACTTTATAATGCCATAGTGCGCTTTGAGCAGCAGGATGCGCGCGACCGATTGGTTCACCTGGTCCAGCGTCAACTGGCCGCGCTGGAGCGCCTGTTTGAGCGCCGTCTCTACGCCGGCTACCTGCTGGGGAGTAAATGGCCCCTCGACGAGATCATTGCCTGCGACTATTGACAGCACGGCGGCCTGGCTCAAGCTCCACTTCTGGCTGATGCCGGCCATGTAGAGGCCATCGGTGATCACCACCCCGTCGTAGCCAAGCTGCTTGCGCAGGATACCGGTGATAGCTTTGGGGGAAAGCTCGGCGGGCAGCGTGGGATCAATGGCGGGCATCAATACATCGGTGGACATAATCATGGCGGGATGGTCTTTCTGGATCATGAGTTTGTAGGGCGCCAGGTCGATATTCTGGAGCTGCGTCAGGCTGCGGTTGACCGTGGGCAGGCCGAAGTGGGGGTCGGAGGTGACGGCGCCCAGGCCAGGGAAATGTTTGAGGCAGGCCGCGACCTGGTTCTCTTGCAGCCCCTGGAGAAAGGCCCCGGCGTAGGTCGCGACCGTCTGCGGGTTGTTGCCGAACATACGTGTTTCCAGAATAGCGGGGGTGACGGTATGCACATCTACGACGGGGGCCAGGTCGGCATTGATGCCCAGTTCCCGCATCCACCTGGCGGCCTGCGCGCCCTGCATATACGCGACATGGGGGTTACCGGTGGCCGCCATGGCCTGCGCGGAAGGTAGGGGGCCGTGAAATTTGGCCAGGCGATTGACCAGCCCGCCCTCCTGGTCGGTGGCGATCAACAGGGGAATCCTGGCATCGCTGTTCGCCTGGCGCGAGAAATCTGCCACGTTGTTCATCTGATCATCGGGGGCGTCAAAATTATGGTTGCTTTGCTGGTACATGAAGCCGCCCACATGCAAGGTGGAGATCATGGTTTGCAGGCCGCTGCTCTGATAACTGTTCCCCAGGTATTCGACGACAATGAGCTGGCCCAATTTCTGGTCGAGCGACATGCCGGCCATGATCCGCTGCACTTTGGCGACGGTGTCGCGGTTCAGGCTTTCGATGGGGACGCCATTCAGGTCAGCTTTTGGTGTGGCGGGGCTTGTGGTCGCGCCTGGTGTAACGGCTATGGGAGTCGGTGCTGCGGGATCGCTGGCAAACGGATTTGCGCAACCGGAGAGGCAGAGCACCATAAAGCATATCCCCACGCTAAAAGCGCTAGAGATGGTAGAAAGGCCCCGCCTGTTCGTGTGTTGTACCGGCATCATAGACTCCCCCACACTCCTGTGTGTCCATTCAAATATATGAATTTATTATTTATTGCACAAGCCCCCATAAGAGGAACGTTCAAGCTTACCTCAGGATAACACAACAACCGCGAACCTCACGCTGCATATTACCTATTTCTGGTACTTCATATTACCCATGTAACCGCTGCTCACAGCAAATATGGATGACGTATTTGCGTATATCTATAGCTAAAGGTTGCATTTCGCTGCACAAGAGAGTATACTAGAAGTGTTGGGTAGCAACGGAGCAAAGGAGAAGCTAACACCCTATGAGATCAAACCGCAACGAGACGCGCAAACGTTTCCACAGTTCGACCTTCTCTATTGTCCCGCGTATGATCGGTGTGTTTGTTGCCCTTCAAGGACAGAGGCCGGAGGCTGTCCCGTTCAACGTTTCCTCTGCAAGCAACTGCTGTTGATTTGCTCCGTTGCTACCTAACATCCACCCACCAACGCCGGGCTTATATAGCTATTTCTAGTTTACACCATCGTATACTTTTATAAGAACGTCATACTCTAAAGTAAGAGGAAAGTACAAGCCTGTGGCTCGACTTGACGAGATTGATTTGAAGGAGCGCCTCTTCCTGAGAGGCTATCCCTTCGGCAGGTACGCGCCCCGCCCCGGTGATCCGGTAGCGCTGGCGATGACGCCGCTGCGCAAGGTCCTGCAGGACTGTACCGTCGCGCTGGTCACTACGGCCGGACTGAGTTTGCCCGATCAGCCGCCATTCGATGTCAGCATCAAGATGGGCGACAGCTCGTTTCGCGAGATCCCGGCGGCCATCTCCCCCCAGTTGCTTGAGATGCACCAACGCAGTTGGTCATTCGATCAGACAGGTGCCCTGCGTGACCGCAACCTGGTATTCCCGCTGGATCGCCTGCGTGAGATGCGCGCGCAGGGCGAGATCGGGGCGATCGCTCCTCGACACTACAGCTTCATGGGATCAATCGTCGGGCCGCGAAAGCTTATGGAGCAATCGGCCCCGGAGGTGGCGCGCCGCCTTGCTGTGGATGGTGTCGATATCGTCCTGCTTACCCCCGTCTGACCCATGTGCCATCAATCTGTAGGATTGATTCAACGGGTGCTTGAACACGCCGGGATGACCACCGTATCTATCTCGCTGTTACGCGAGATCAGCGAGAAGGTTCGACCGCCAAGAG
>JBDTHH010000283.1:0-16659 GCA_039937055.1 Ktedonobacteraceae bacterium
CGCCCGACTTCGCCTCGCTGCAACGCATGCATACAACCGGGGAGCCGGCCGCGCCCACACAGTTTAATTTGCTGCTCTCCCCGCGTATTGAGGGGGGTATCCTCAAAGCGCTGGCCACGCGCAGCGAAGACCGTCATCCAAACATCGAAAGCTTCATCGCCTCCCTGAGTCCGGCCGGGGCTGTCCAGTCCCCGTCTCCCCAGAGGACGCCTGCCAACGGGTACCCCCCCGTCCCACCATCAAAGATGATGCAGACCGAGAAGAAAGCGTGGAACAACCGGGGTATGCTCGCTCAACCCGCTCAGCAACTCGCGGCATTTATAGAAGCGTTAGCCCAGGCTAGCGGTGAGAAGGAAGAGACCGCAGATCAGGGGGCGGACCTTGCTGCCACTTCCTTGCCGCAAGCGCCTGAAGAGCTGCCGCAAAGTACACAGGAAGATGCCGGCGCAGAGGCTGCATCTCCCGCATTCGCTGAAGGCTTACACGCAGAGATCCTTGTCCCTGATAACCAGACATCCTTCTCTAAAGGGACAGAGCAGCCAGCCAAGAACGCGGACATACCCGCTCCAGTTCTTGTCCCAGAGATAGCCCACGTAGAACCGCCAGTACCAGTTGAAGCGACTGAGCAGGAAGACCCTGCCAACGCTCCTGATATAGAGGCAAGTACACCTGGGGAGCAAGCTGAACTTGCCGCCTCTCAACCACTGCTCATTGAAGCACAAACGACGGCACATATGGCAGTGCCAGTAGACCCTTCTGAGATGAAGGTTGCTGGGGCTGCTAATATAGAAACGTATCAATTTGTGCCCGTGGGTATGCCACAGGAGCCGCCTGATGTGCGCGTTTCTGTCTTGCCGCCAGCGCAATCTACGGTTGATTCTCCGGCTCAGACCACGGGTGGAACGCGGCCTTTTGTAGCTGGCGGATTCGTTGGGAAGAGCGGCCAGAGCGTTGGCTCCCAGCGAAAGAGGCTCCCGTGGCTGGTAGCCCTCGCCTGGGTTGCGGCGATTGTCACGTTGCTGGCTTTTATTTTGCCTCCCGCCTTCTCATCAAAAACGGCGACCATCAGCGTCAAGCCAACCGCGACGCGCGCGCCGGGGCCAACCTCTACACCGACGCTGGCTCCAACACCAACACTGAGGCCGATACCCAAATCTATCCCGCCGCGGCCGCCCAGGCCGACACCTACGCCTTCACCAACCCCCAAACCAACGCCAACACCGGCGCCAGGCGTGCTGACAGTTAGCCCCACGCAGATCAATGCGAATACCGGTTGCTCAGGTGGTAACGGCGATTTCACCTGCAATGTCACAATGTCCTTGCCTGCGAGTGCCCGCAACCCGGTTTCCTGGGCGGCATCCGCCTCCAATGTGAACGCGTTCTTCAACCCATCCAACGGCACGCTCAATCCGGGGGATCAGCAGCAGGTCTCCGTCCACGTCTTCTCGTCCTGCCCGAATACTGGGGCGCTGGTCTTCTCGGCGAACCAGAGGAATGTCACTGTGCAGTGGAGTTGCTGACACGGGCTAGCAGGGTATGAGGGAATGCGCGCGTAAGCTAACAGGGCGCAGGCCAGCGGCGCCCGTACACGAAAAGGGAGCAAGTTGTGGTGTATGAGTGGCCAATGAGATCAACTGCCTGAGGAAAAGAGTAAAAAACATGCGTGTGGAAGACACGGGTATTCAGAATGATGCGCCGGATGGCATTCGTGCTGTCTTGTGCGATGTTGGAGGAGTGCTGATCCACAAAGTACGAACACCAGAATTGCGGCAATGGGAGACATTCCTGCGCCTTCAACCAATGGACCTGCCTCTTGCCATCTGGCTCTGCGAATCGGCTATTCGTGCTACCCTTGGGAAGGGAAGCGTTGACGAAGTGTGGGACGAAGTTCAGCGGAAATATGCTCTCACTGACGCAGAAAGGGAGACCTTCCGGCATGATTTTACAGCATGCGATCAGGTGGATACCGAGTTCGTGCAATTCTTGCATATGGTGCGAAAAACCACGAAGATCGCTCTCTTGAGCAATGCATGGCCGGATGCCCGGCATGTCTTCGGTAAGGTGTTTGGACTGGAAGCTCTGGCCGATATGCTGATCCTCTCCTGCGAAGAAGGGCTGGCGAAACCAGATCAACGGATATACGATCTGGCTGCTGAGAGGCTTCAGTTGCCTCACGCTGCCATTGTGTTTATCGACGATTATCCCCCGCATGTTTCCGCTGCTCGATCATGTGGCATGCGGGGGGTGATCTTTGAAACACGCGAACAAACCATGGCAGAATTGCAAGCATCGTTGGGCGGCGCACTGCCCGGCCTACGAATAGCGTAGCGCTTCCATAGGAGTGATGCGGCCGGCCTGCCAGGCGGGTAAGAGGGCGGCGAGGAGCGAGGCCAGCAGGGCCACGCCCACCACCAGGCCCAGCTCGCCCCAGGGGATCGTGAATACCAGGCCTGTCTGGTAGCGTTCAAAGAAGTTGACGGCGAAGATATTGCTTGCCAGGATCAGGCCGAGCACGACGCCCAGCAGACTGCCCAGCAGGCCAACCAGAAACGATTCGCAGAGGAACGCGCCCTGCACCATGTATCGCTGGCAGCCCAGCGCGCGCAGCATGCCTATCTGCTGGCGGCGTTCAATGACAGCGCGCGTACCCGTAATCGCTAATGCCGCCACACCGAGTAGCAGGGCCATGCCCACCAGTCCCAGCAGGATGTTACTGAGCAGAATACGCGGCCCGCGCACCTGCCAGACGGCATCCTCCAGCACGGTCGTCTCCAGGCCATTATCCAGGAAAGCAGAGCCGAGCGCCAGGGAGAGCGCGCGTTTATCCTGGCCTGGCGCCACCTTGAAGTAGTAGGTCTGCAACTCTGGCGTCGAGGGATCGACAGTGATCTGGCCATAGGCCGCGTGCGAGATATACAGCCCGAAGTGCGCGCTATCGCTGTTGTCAACCACGCCTATAACGGTCAATTTGGTGGCCGAGGTCACCCCCCCGATAGCCCCTTTCGCGGCCCACAAAGTCGTTGGTGCGAAGGTGGTATCGCCCTGGTAGACGCCGTCCATCGAGAAGGTGTAGTAGGAGTTGAAGCCCGGCGGCGTTGCAGGGAAACCGGCATCCTTGGCGGAGGCCGCGTTGGGATCATAGACAGGCGAGCTATCCGGGCGGAAAGGCAGCGCGCTGCTATCGATGAGCGCGTAGTTGGGATGCGCCTGGAGCGCTTGCCAGACCGCGCTATCGCTATCAAAGCCGCGCGCGCGTGCCGACAGGTGCAGGCCATAGCCTTGCAGGAAGCCACCGCTCACCACCTGCGCTGGATAGAGGTGCCAGGCAGGAGTCTGCCCATCTGGCTGGATCACACCCACCGCCGTGGTCGTGCGTACGCCAATCGCCGAGAAGTCATCAGGGTTGATGCCGCGATTCGTCAGCAGGGTCCGTACATCTTGATCCGGCGCGCTCTGCTGCGCGCGCGGGCCGCTGCCATGCGCGAGGCCCAGGGGTAGTGGGCGGAAATAGGCCACCGCCTGAATATCGTAGCCGCCTGTCTGCACATTGATATCGGCATAGGAACTCTGCATCGCGCTCGTAATCACGGCCATAACCGTCATCGCGAAGACCACCATGCTGAACATCACCACGCTCAGGCCCATGCGAAAACGATAGTGGAGCGGGTAAGCCGAGGCCAGGCGGGACATCACATGCCAGCCAGGACGCCAGCGCGAGAGCCACAGCAAAGGATTGATGAGCACTTCCGCGTTGGCGATCAGCGCCCAGGCTGTCCCCAGGATCATCATCATCCCCGCCAGGAAGAAGATCTCTATACCCGCCTGAAAGCGTGGCAGGCCGAGGTTGGCAAACGCGTCGAACGGCAGCGCCCAATACGCGCACATGGCCAGTCCCGCCACCGCTGGAATCACGTGTGCCATGATCCGTCCCACGCGGGCCACACGGGCCGCCTTTGTGACTCGCGCCGCCCATTCCGCCAGCGCCCTGATGAGCAGGCAGCAACCGATGACGATCAGCGAGAGGCCAAACGAGAACGGGGCCACCTCCTTCTGATCGAGTCCGAAAAGCAGCAGTCCAGCGCCGCACAGTATAGGTAATATACCCAGCATTACCAGCGCACGTGCCAGTTCGATCAAGAGATCGGGTATATGCTTATAGCCGCGAGCTGATCCGGGCGCAGGCGCGAGTGCGCGGCGCATGAGCGCGGCGATCTCGGCCAGCGAGAGCGTCTGCCGCGTCCGCTCCGGCAGATTGCGAATGGCCTCCACCACCGTCATGCGGCTCACCAGCCAGGACGAAATGGCCACGGAGCAAAACGTAAAGATCACGCCCAGGCAGTAGGCAATCACCAGGCTGTGCGGCTGAAACGTCAATTTGAGTGGGAAGTCAAAGCGCTGCAACACTGGTCCCAGCAGCACAACAAGCAGCGCGCCCGCGCCGACGCCGATGAGCAGGCCGATAAAAGAGGCCAGCAGGTCGTAGACGACGCCCTCAAAGAGGAACATCAGGATCAAATGGCGGCGCAGCACTCCGATGGCGCGCGCCATGCCCATCTCTACGCGGCGCTCGGCCGCCAGGAGCACAAAGATCAGGAAGATCAACAGCAGGCCAATGGCCAGTACAAAGAGGCAGAAGAGGGCAAAAATGCGTGCGAAGATATCCTCAGCCTTTTGCGAGTTCTGCACGCCCTGTTGTTTCACCTGAATGACATGCACATAGCGGGGCAGCCCATGCTCCAGCGCCTCTTCTACGCTATTGGCGACGGCTGTCGCGCTGCCACCGGTGTTGCGATTGGCTACAAAGATATGCGTGATGTCATCGTGCCGCCTCTCGATCGTGCGAAACGTTTGTAGCTGGCTCACAACATAGGGCACCTCGCCGATCATGCCGCCGCTGGCTGCGATGGCGCGCACATGCATCGGGTAGCGTCGGCCGGGCCAGCGTTTCGAGTACAGGTAGAGGGTATCACCCGCGTGAGCATTGAGCAACAGGGCGGCCGTGTGATTGACATAGACCTCGTTGGGCTTCAGATCAGCGATGCGCAGGTTTCCTCGGCCGATCTCGTTCTGTAAGCCGCCAAAACCCTGCTCGCTGCCGGGCAGCGCGGCCAGGGCATTGACATTTGAACGCACCTGGCGCGATGTCTGGTCGGCTACCAGCAGGCTGCGCTCGATGATCCCGGCTCCCAGGGCCGCAATATTGGGATCGTTCTTGACACGGTCGCGTAGCGCGTAGTACACGCTATCATCATAGAAGCCCAGGTCACCCTGTCCGCCCTCGATGGTTTCGTCCACGTTGCCAAGGTTGTAGGTGGCGACGCTTTGCACGGCTCCTGTAATCACATCGCCGGTAGCCATCACGCTGGAGAGCAGGGTGGTCGAGAGCATGAGGGCGAAGACGATTAACAGCATCTGGGCGCGGCGGCGGGGAATGTTGCGCACGCCGATCTTAAAAAATATGGCATTAGCCAGCGCCAGGAGGATGACACCTACGATGATAACCGCAGTTATCACCAGCAGGATGATGGCCAGCGTATCGAGCGGAATACCTAAAAGCTGTGTCATACACTCCCTCAAGCGATGATGCTGGAAACGCTGAGGCCAGAGGCGCCTCTACACAAAATTAGCCCTGTAAAGCCAGGTAAAAGATATCTGCCACCTGCACATAACCAACCACGCTGGGATGTAGACCATCGCGGCTGATATATTCTGGATGTTGCGCGAGATCGTAGTTGTGCGACGAGACATCTACCAGGATCACATGATGGCGGCTCACGGCGGCGGCGATGGCGACATTATAGCCATGGATCTGCTGGCGCAACAACACTGGATCGAACGTACTAAAATGGGGCAGCAAGGTGAGGTCGGGCACATTGGCGATAGCGATGCGCACGTGTGGCATACCCGCCTGGAGCCGGCTTAACAACACATTGAGATCATGAGAATAGCTGGCGAGCGGTACATTATCCGCCAGGTCATTCACGGCCAGCCAGATCGTCACAAGATCGGGATGGACATCGAGGGCTACGGGCAACTCGACGCTGAGCGCCTGGTGCAGGAGCATCCCTGGTATACCAAGGTTGACAAGGTGAACATTGGCGTTGGCGCTGAGATCGTTGGCCAGGTCGGTCGCCCAGTTCTCCTCGTAAGGGTCCCTGGTTCCGAAGCCGAACGTATCCGAAGCCCCAATCGCCACGTAGGTCAGTAGCCCTGGAGTCTGTGCGGGATGAGCGCTACCTGCTGGCTTTCCCTGGGACGCCGGTTGGCCGGGACTACACGCGGCGACGCTGAGCATCAGGAGTAGCAGGCATATCAACGGGAGCGCTGGCCGTGCCTGCGCCCGTTGTTGCATCCCCGAACGTGGAACATAGGTGGCATGATATGGGTCACGAAAAGTCATAAGTGAGCCAGGACATTTTCTAGTTCGCTCTATTGTCAAACATCTTTATGAGATTATAGCATTTTTTTATGCCGGGAGGGGAGGCTTTTTGTTGTTGACGAAATCCTCGAAATGCTGGCGCACAAACGCTTTCATTTCGTCTGGAGTCAATTGTGGTGCCATCTGCTTTTCCTTATCTTCGCGTTTTTGAGGTATGCATGTGCAGCACACCCGGCCCAGGCATTCGGCAACGGACCGAGGATTTGAGCAAGATTGAAGAAGTTTTTTTCTTTCTCTGCCAGTAGAATAGGTATATATGCAAATGGTAATGGCATCTTTGCTCACCATACATCCTCCTGAATGCAAGAGGGAGAAGAAAGAAGGAGACACCTTATGAATACACCTGATCAGCACCATGTCACCACCAGCAGCGACACATCTGCGCTGCCTGCAGTGGTCGACCGAGCCACCTGGCAGGCAGAACTGGACACTCTGCTGGTTCGGGAAAAGGCGCACACCCGCGCCGGGGATGCGCTCGCGGCGGCTCGCCGACGGCTGCCGATGGTGGAGGTAGACCCCACCATCACGCTGATCGGCCCGCACGGACCGGTCCCGCTGCTGGAGGTCTTCGAGGGCCGGCGGCAGTTGATCGTCTACTTTCACATGTGGTACACCGGTCAACCCGCCGAAGCCCAGTGCGAGGGCTGTACCTTCTTCACCGGCCAGGTACGCGAACTGTCCTACCTGCATTCCCGCGACGTCACCTATGCCACGTTCTGCGAAGGCCCGTACGAGGAGAGCGCCCGTTACCGCGACTTCATGGGGTGGGACGTCCCGTGGTACTCGGCGCAAGACTCCGCCGACGCCCTGATCGCCGGGCGCGGCTTTGGCATGCTGGTGTACTACCTGCGGCACGGCGACCGCGTGTTCGAGACCTCCTGGATCAGCGGCCGCGGTACTGAGGCGATGGCCCCCAGCTACGGGCTGTTGGACATGAGCGTGTACGGCCGGCAGGAGACCTGGGAAGACTCGCCCGCCGGCTGGCCGCAACACTGGGCAAATACCGGCGACCAGTTCCGCACAGACGGACGTCCCACCGCCCAATGGTCCCGGCTTGCCGCCGGACGCTCCGACGACCTCGGCACCAGTGCCGCCGCCACCGCCCTACATGGCAGCCAAAACGAGTCGTGACCTCTCGGGAAAGCAACGAGTTGATGCACCGCCTCAGTGACCCTCCATCTCGTTGCATCCTCCTGGGTCTCACTCTTTCCACATAAACTTTCCCAGTAGCGCCACTATTAGGAGCACGGCTCTACCCCTCAAGCCGCCGGATAACTGGCCGGCCAAGCAGCAGAAAGAGCGTATAGGCCCCGATAATAGATGCGCTGATGAGCACGGTGAGCGGGCCGCCGATGAGCGCGATGGCGGCTCCGGCCGGGAAGTCTCCCAGGGGGCGTACTCCCATGACCATCAAGCTGTTCAGGCTCATGACTCTGCCACGCATCTGGGGTGGTACACGGGTCTGCATCAGCGTAATTACGGTCGTGGCGATGGCGTTCTGGGTGCTGCCGAAGACGAAGAGGGCCAGCATCGAGAGCCACAGGGAGCGGCTGATTGCGAATAGGACCAGGGCACCCGTCCACAGAAGCAGCGCGCCCAGCAGTAACACGCCTTTGTGCCTGATATCACCTAGCGAGCTGATGATGAGCGCGCCCGCCACCGTCCCGATGCCCGACGCCGAGAAGAGCAGGCCCAGCTCGACCGCATTCAGGTGCAGGATCTGGACCGCGAAAACGGGGAGGATGATCGTGGCGGACGGGTTAAAAAAGAGCAGCGCGGCATAGCCCGACAGCACCCAGGGCAGCACCGGGTCCTGCCTGACAGTTCGCAGCGCGGCGCCAATCGAGGCCAGGATCGACGCGCGGCCTCGCGCAATGCTGCTCGCAGCCGCATCGTGCGGCACGTGCAGCGCGAAGAGTACCACCAGCACGCCCAGGTAACTCACGGCATTCAGAAAGAAGTTGCCCGCGTACCCGATCAGTCCAATGGTGATGCCCGCCAGGGCGGGACCCACTACAGCGGACCCGTTGAAGACCAGAGATTGCAGCGAGATGGCGTTCATCAGGTCTTCCCTGGGTACGAGCATGGGAACCAGTGCGGCGCGCGCCGGCTGATCGAAGCTGAGGATGCAGCCGCTGCAGAAGGCCAGCGCCACGATCATCCACACCTGGATCACATTGGTGTATGTGAGCACGCCGAGCAGAAAGGCCAGCAGCATTGAGAGGCTCTGCGTCACCAGTAGGAAGCGCCGTTTATCGATGCGGTCGGCGATGCTGCCCCCGATGAGCGCGAACAGGAAAAAGGAGAGCGCCTGTGCCAGGGACACGACGCCCAGCGCGAAGGCCGAGCCATGCGTGATCTTCAATACCAGCAGGCTCTGGGCCACGATCTGCATCCAGGTCCCGATGCCTGATATGAGTAAGCTGACCCACAGCAGCCGAAAATCACGATAGCGCAGCGCGCGAAACGTCTGCACCCGCTCTCTTGGGCGAGGAGCGGGCAGATCAGATTTTTCGGTTGCAGGGTTGGGTGTTGGGCGATTCAAGTGTAGTATCTCTTCCTAAATAAGTGAACGATATAGGCGAAAGATGGGCGCAGGCGAGCAACGCCCGTACACGAAATCGGCGAGGCAAGCCGCGTGTTGCTAGAGGCGATCAATCGCTTCTATAGCATATTGTATAATATCTTGTTACGTTGCGTGTGTCGCCTCGGCGAAGAGGTTCTCGATGACTGGCGGCTGATCTACCTGGCCCGCTAACAGGAAGATTGGGATGGTGGTTCACCCAGGATGCGCACGGTTCGCCTGACTTTTTCATCAGTTAGTGTAGCTCTACCAGTCATGACAAAGAGGCACTTTTTAGGTAGTAAAGAACGTAACGGATGGAATAACATGAGTAGTGATATTACTAGCTTGTTACAAGATGCTAAACTAACGCGAATTGCCTCCCAGATTGAACAGTTACCATTGCCATCGATTCGCCTGAAGAGCAGGAGAGTACAGGAAGCAAGTCTACCCCTTGGCGTCTCAAAAATCGGTGGTCTTCCTGACCTTCCACCTGATCCCCTCTGGCCAATCTGGCATGATACCCCATTGGCCTTTATTGCGCAGATAAACTTCGCTGAGATACAGGCAATGTATGGAGTACAGGATCTTCCAGAAGCCGGGATATGCTATTTTTTCTATGATGCAGATCATGGCCCAATAGGTTATGATCCGCATCTTCGGGGTGGCTGGCGCGTATTCTACTATGGTGGAATTCCCATGTATTTGCGTCGCGTTCCCGCCCCAACTGCTTTACGAGAGAAGAAGCTAACATGGTTACCTGAAGAACAGCACTACCAGGCGTGTGCATTAACGTTCTCTACGGAAATGACTTTACCGCCCTGTGATTCTTCCCCTATTGATGCTTTACGACTTTCCGCGCAAGAACGTGCCAGCTATCAAGATGTCCTTGAGAAGATGGAGAAGAGAGCAAGCGGCCCGTTGCATCGTCTGCTTGGGCATCCTGATGCTTTGCAAGGAGATATGCAAACTGAATGCCAACTGGTGTCACATGGTCTGTACTTTGGCAATGGTTGGCCAGATGAGAAGGAACGCGTAGAGCAGTTGCTCAAAGGCGCGCAGGACTGGCAACTCCTCTTGCAACTCGATACTGATCCAGAAGCCGAGATGCTCTGGGGTATTGAGGGAAGATGCTACTATTGGATACAAACCCAGGCATTGCAGGCACGCAACTTTGAGAATGTGTGGTTCATTATGCAATGGACATAACATACCTCTACTGGTAAGCTGCCTGTAAGGTAGTGTATGAGCGCTTTAGGAAGTATTGTACTATGCAAGTAGGCCATGACCGCCTGATCAGAAGAATAGAAGAAAAAGTCGGACAAAATTTGCATCCATTTCATGATAAGGATGGACAGGTGATTTCGTTGAGTATCGTAGGACGAAGGCATGTACCTATCCCGGAGGAGGTGTGGGAACTCACGTCGTTGCAGGATCTGCGCCTGATACGCTTCCAGTTGGAACTTCTGCCCTTCGAGCTAGGAAGGCTGACCGGGTTATATAGTCTCCACCTCAGCCAGTGTTTTCTCGGCGCTTTTCCTGTCGCTCTGCCCTCCCTTTCGCGGCTTGTGGCTCTCGACATGCAAGATACCTACCTCAGGGAGATTCCACCGCTGGTCTTCTCTTTCCCAGCATTGCGCGAATTACACCTGGAGCGTTGTTCCCTGCGTCAAATATCGGCTGATATCGGGCAATTGCGGCAGCTTGAAGACCTCTATCTCCAGGGCAATCGTCTGACGGCTCTGCCCTCCGCCCTGGGCAACCTTGAGCGATTACGGTATCTCGATCTGGCTTCGAATCCGTTCGAGCACTTTCCTGAAGGCATTTGCACGCTCCCGCGACTGGAACGCCTGAGTTTCTCCCAGGCTCCATTTTCCTCGCTTCCTCCCGCTATCGGGCAGCTTACCTCGCTTCTTGACTTAAAACTGACTGATACAGGCGTGCAAGAACTCCCCCAGGAAATTGGTCAACTCACGTCCTTGACTGATTTGAGCCTTGCCCACACTCCACTTCAGAGCCTGCCTGAGGAAATCGGCCAACTCGTATCCCTGGAGAGGTTGAGTCTGGCCCATACTCCACTTCAGAGCCTTCCCGATGCGCTATGGGCGCTGACAAATTTACATGCCCTCGATTTGGAATTTACATCTCTACACACCCTTTCTCCTGGCATTGGACGCCTGCACAGCCTTGGCACCTTGTCTCTCGCCATGACACGTTTGACGACCCTTCCTGCGGAAATCTGGACCCTTTCCTCATTGGAATATTTGAATCTTTCAGGACTTGGTTTACATGAATTGCCCCCAGAAATTGGGCAACTCACAAATCTACAAACGTTAGACCTTAGCCACAATCATCTGCGCCACCTGCCCGCTGAAATGCGCAATTTGAGGGCATTAACTGAACTCGATATTAGTGAGAATGAGTTTGTCGCCCTGCCTCAGATGCTCGCCAGCCTGCCGGCGTTGGAGGATCTACAGATATATCCGATGGCACGATTACGTTTTCCACCACGAGAGGTGCTCTCTCAGGGAACAGAAGCTGTATTGATGTATTTGCGTAGCAATAAGTATGCCGATGACGAGGAACAATGAACTATCGAAAGCAACTACTCCTGGCCGTGGAGGCCTTTTTAGAGGGAACGCCTTCATCGCACCTTCGTGCTCAGCGCATCCTTCAACGTTGTGAACAAGCGCTGTGGAGCGAAGCAAGAGAAGCGACGTTTGATCGAATGATCTGGGGGTTCTACGCTCAAGCATTGACGGACTCTGTCTTTTATGAGAGCGAAAGCTATCTACAGGAGACGCGTGCGACCTTGCTTGGAGAGGCAACACAACCCATTGCAAGGACGGTGACCAGCGATGACTTTCGACCATACTTTACAGCCGATGAAGCGGAGTGGTATGCCCATCTGCTGAGCATGGTGGAATTTCTCACGGCCGTTCCCTTTACGACCATTCATGAAGCCACCTTTCCCGCGTGGCAGCAAAAAGACGCCTGGGCGACCCTGCGCAAGAGCATACCCGAAGCAATGCAGGCAGAGGAGCTAGATGCAGCATATGAACGAAGGCAGGTTGCCATTGAAGCGCTGGTCACACGTACGCCTTTCCCCAAAAACCTGGGTGATGTGAAGATCTACCAACTGGTGCTGCGCGAGGTCACGAGCGTGATCACCGGTCTTCATGTTGGGAGGAGTGCAGTGGTCTATGGATATCCTAGTCCTAGACCGCCGTATAATGGGGTCAGTTTTACCGGAGCGCCTATAGATATGTCAGCCAGTATCGCCTGGGCCATGCGAGCGCTCAAAGCCATCGCCGGTATGGACGCGATCTTCATTACCTGGCGTCTGGGGAAGGCGGCGAGCTTTGGCGCGGATATGCTGCTTGTCTCTTTGCAGTGAGGTGGTTCTGTTTAAGTCTAGCCAGTATCGGAATACAACGAGGTTCAGCACATGGCAAACGAAGAACACCTGATTCGTCTTCTGCAAGGAGCAGAGGCATGGAATGCATGGCGTGAGCGCGAACCAGAGGTTCAACCAGATTTAGAGGGGATGGACCTCTCCCATCTCGATCTCGCGCGCGTCAATTTGCAGAATGCCAACCTCACTAGCACGACGTTCACCTCCGTTTCTCTCGCGGGTGCGGACTTGCGAGCGATATCCGCGAACGCCATCCAGCTCGATCAGGTGAATCTTGCCCATGCTGATCTCTCAGGAGCCAATTTGCGTTACTCGGATTTCACTGATGTAGACTTCACCAGAGCAACGCTGAATGCTGCGTGGTTGTTGGATTGTCGGTTTACGCGTGTGAAGATGAGCGATGCTGATTTGACGGGTGTTGATCTGACACTCGCATCTTTACCCCAGGCCGATTTGAGTGGCGCAAATATGAGCAGCGCCATTCTGTATGAGACGGATTTGCGTGAGACGAAACTGTATCGCACAAATTTCACCAGCGCCTTCTTTACGAAGACAAACATGACTGGTGCATCGATGGCCTGGACGCTTCTCGCCAATGTTGACTTGCGCCTGGTAGAAGGCCTGGAAACGGTGCAGCATAATGGCCCCTCAACTATTGGTATTGATACCCTTTATCGCTCCCAGGGCGATATCTCTGAGCAATTTCTTCACGCCATAGGTGCCCCTGTTTCTTTCGCTGAATGGATGCGCTCTCACACGGGCTTTGCCCGCAGAAGAAGCTCCTGTATTCTGATGTCCGCCGGCATCGACCGCGTATTCGCAGATCACCTGCATCGTGATCTGCGAAGGTACGATATAGATTGCTGGCTCGCGCCCGATGCATGGGCTATCAGCGATACGCATAGTCATCATCTAGATCCGGTGATCCACTTCTATGAGAAGCTGTTGCTGGTTGTCTCGGAAGGTTCCATGTCCCAGAGGTGGATCAGGCAAGCAATCCGACAGGCGGGAATAAGGGAGGGGTACGAGGGAGATGAATCCCCAGTGGTTCTCTTTCCCATCTGCCTGGATCAAGTTGCGATGACGAATACACAACTCTGGGGAAGCCAGCAGCGAGAGATACCCCATCTCACTTTCTTTGAACACTGGCACGACCCCAGTGTGTATCAATACGCACTCAATCGGCTTCTCCTTCATATGAAGGCATCTGAGGAGTAATCGTATATTTGCATTGAAGGCATCAGCTATCGCGTTGCACCTGAAAGATCTGGCGGTCTGGAAGCCGGACTGTCGTCAGCCGCCCGCTGTGAAAAGCGCCAGTATCAATCCCGATCTTGTTGGGTTGCACCAGGGGTTCGGACATGTTCCAATGGCCAAACACCACTGGTTTGCCCCAGTCGTAGGTACTTTCAAGGAAACCCTTCGCGCCCCCCATCTTGTGCAGGCCCGCTGTCTGCCAGATGGGTTTGCCTGGGAGCACGCCTGCATGCACGTAGTAGGCATGCTCATCCTCGTACTCGATGCGAGTCTCCTCCAACCAATCGCCTATCGTGAATGGCAGCGAGCCGTTACAGCGTTCCCAGAGCTGGCGTGCTCCTTCAATATCAGGAGGATGGGAGAAGCTGGCTCCATTCCAGCGTGCCAGCCAGGCATCTTCGTGATTGCCTCGTAAGAAGATACACGCTGGATGGATTCGCTTCAGTTCCTGCAAGGCCAGAATCGTTGCCACCGAGTCTTCTCCGCGATCCAGGCAATCTCCTAAGAAGACAAGTGTGTCCTCTTCACGAAAGGGGAGGCACGCGAGTAACCGCCGCAGCAGAGTCACTTCTCCGTGCAGGTCGCCAATCGCGTAGGTCATCGCTGGTTCTGGCATCATAGCATGCCCCACTTCTCTGGTTCTCCTTCTGAGACACCTGAGGGGAGTATCCCGTCCCTTTCTATGAACGACGCAGAAGGTACTGTTTAGATGCGCAGTTCCTCTTCTGGTTTCATCACACTGGCTGCTGATTTTCTCAAGATCGCGCCTAGCTCTTGTACATCGCTTGCCGTTTTGTATGAACTCGTGAGCAAGCGCCCGTGGATATCGCTAATAATCGCGATGTTGGTGATGGAATTGATATCCTGGCACGCTAATAAGGCTCGCCTGGCTCTTGCTGTGGCCTCTCCGAACTCCCCCAGTCCCATGTAGATATTGGCTCTCAATATATCGAGCCAGGCAAATTGACGCGTATCGTCCTTGCGGTAGGTCTTTTCCAGCAGGCTCTCTAAGGCATTCAGCTCTTTTAATGCCTGTCCCGGTAAGCCTGCGGTATTAAAAGCGGTGGCTCTCGTGTTGAGATAGCCGGCTTGATGCCAGCTTTTTCGTGTTCCGGTCACGAGCGCCCGCGTATAAAGATCATCTATATTTTGTTTACCTACCGTATTAGCTACATTATCTAACGCGAGAAGCAGCGAAGCGGGGATGCGTTCTCCTCGGCTGTGAGCGAGCGTAGCCTGAGCGCGGGCCATATACATCATCAGACATCCTCGCAATTGGGGATGCATATCGTCCTGCAAGGGAAAAACCTTCAGGGCAGCGCCAAAGTCGTCAATGGCGGCGCGAATCTTGTCCTGCTGTATCTGGAAAATACCTTGCTGCATGCTGCCAAACAGGCCCCACTCCAGGGATGTCCAGCCGCGTGTAAAGAGCGCGGTGGCTATCAAGTCACTATCTTGCATGCTCTTTGCCACTCGTACCGCTTCGTTCGCGTGGGCATAGGCGCGCTTGAACTGTCTTTGATCCCTCACGATATGGGTTGCCAGAAGCTGATCGCCTAATAAGATCTCCTGGATATGGGAGCGGAGAGCGCCTTGCGCCTGCTTTTCATGGCTCTCTAAGGCGCGGATATCGGCATAAAGCTGACCGAGTTTGCCTTGCGCATTGCCCGTATCGTGTAACTGCCAGATGGTACGGACATTGTTGTCATATGTCGTGGTGTCTATCGCCACTCTCCGGAGCCGGCTTTGGCCTGCCATAGCGTGTGTGGTTTGAACGCGTGGCTCCTGAAATAGATCCTCCAGGACAGCCAGGCTAAGAAGCATAGGAGGTATCTTGAGGAGCCTGGCGATGGTCTTTCGCTTCGTGATATCTACCGGAACTTTGTTCTGCGTCTCCATTTCACGTATCCACCCTTCTGCAATGGCACTCCCATCAGCATTCACTTCTTTTCCGTACAGCTCTCCAAAGGCTTTGGAACTGAGCTGCGCTTTCTTACGAAAGTAACGCATGACCTGCCCAAAATCTGGCCATCCGGCCCACTCTCCATCTTGCTGGATATCAAAAGGTCCATAGAGTCCACCCTCTTCCCAGAAGTATAGGAGCGTAGGCGGGGGGTTGGTCATTTCTAAGATCATGGATAGCACTCCTTCTCACATAGGCCACACTCTCACTCTTTGATGTAAGTATAGAAGAGATATCAAGGATTGTCTATATGTGCCACTAGCAAAACGTTGGTTACAACCTACGGACGGTTCTACTGGTTTGGCGAGAAGTATTTTCTATGATACTCTCTATCTATGGATGATTTGCCTTGTTTACAATTGTGTTCTTCATATCCATACATATGCATGTGGAAAGGGCTGCAACATGTCCAGCGAAGTACAGCAACTCCGTGAGCGCATAGAGCTAGAGATGCTAGCGATGCGCAACGGACTGACAGGTCTCGCAGTAGGGGTCGCCAGGCATCAATTTATCGAGGCGCGCTATCACCGGCTCGGCCAGTTAGCGGATGAGTTAGCCACCCATGTTGGAGAACCGCAGGCCAGCCAGTTCTCCTATCAGGCCTACATCCGCTTAGTGGAGGGGGAAGTCAGATGAGTGATCTGCGAGCTAGTGAGCTAGCATATGCCTCACTCAATGTGCCTGACATCGTTCTCACTACGATAGACTCTGAGCCGTGCCGTATACTCCAGGACAACGGATGCACCATCCACCCGGTGGCTGGCAGCATACAGATAGCCTTTCCAGTTGGGAGTACACGGGTGCGGCTCATGAGTGGCATGTGCGATCACTTTCGAATCACCCTACCGAGCGGCTTAAAGATACAAGAGATCTATGACGTTCGCCGGGAGATGACACAACTCATACTTGTCATAACAAAGGCTGCCAGCGCGTAGTGAACTGATACAGATGCTGAGGTGGAAAGGGGGGCGCGACTGTAGCGCGTGGCTTGCCTCGCCGTCCCTGGCACCACCAGGACGGCG
>JBDTHH010000284.1:0-4973 GCA_039937055.1 Ktedonobacteraceae bacterium
GATGCAGGCGCCGCCTGCATCCCCTCCTCTTTGTGTCTTGACTTATTTAGCAGTTGCTCATGTGCGGAACGCCGCACGTACATTGCGGTCGGCGAAGAGGTAGATCAGGACAACGATGGGGATAATCAGGCCTATAATGCTTGTCAGGCCCAGACCAGTATGTTGCACAATGAGGCCAAAGATCGCTTCCAGAAGACTCAGCACCATCACAACCACAGTGGCCCAGAATGCCCAGGGTCTCAAGGTCCACAGCCCCCAGGCCAGGACGAGGTAGGCAATCGCGAAAATGGCGGCGATGATAAGTGCGACAGTAGCGGCCCCGGCTACGGCTCCGCCAAGCTGGCTTACCCCTATAAAGCCCAGAATCACACCTAGCAAGGCCAGAATCCCGAATACTGCCAGGATAATGGCGAGAATCGTGATGCCGATCGGACGCGCGCGACGACTAATGTTCTCCATGAAGTCCTCCTAAAACATTACAAATCTTACAGCATAACAACAGTAGAATGAGGGCAACCTCTCTCACTAAAAAGAAAGAAGCGATGTCGGTATCCCTCCGATAATAACTATCCCGCTGGTCACCACAGCCTCCATCTGATCTAGATAGCGACAGCATTCCAGCTATTTCTTACACTTATGAAGACCGCAAAGAGTTTCAAATGTATGATATACTTTTGAAACAACTTGATAGCATAGTAGGGAAGATAGGAGTTGAAGCGATGTCAACTGAGCCACACCGAGCAGCACCTCATCCAGGCGGGCCAATGGCCGTCGAAGAGTATCTTCAGCTTGAGAAAAGCACATTCAATGCCAGGTATGAGTACCTGGACGGGGTAGCGCGCCTGATGTCAGGCGGTTCAGGGGAACACGATCAGATTAGCAGAAATACCGCCAATGCTGTAGAGGCGCATTTTCAATCTGGCCCATGCTTTGTGCGCGGCTCGGATATGCAGGTCTTTCTCGGCCACAAGCCCAACGGGAAAGAGCACTATGTCTACCCCGATGTCACCGTCTCGTGCGACGTAGCCGACCGCCGCCGTGGCACTACCCTGCTGCGCTCGCCCCGCGTCGTGGTCGAAGTGCTCTCCCCATCAACCGAGAAGTTCGATCGCGGCAACAAGCTAGAGGCCTACAAAGCCTGCCCTACGATTCAAGAGATCATGCTGATCAACCAGTTTACGCAGTCCGTCGATGTCTACCGGCGCAGCGAGCAAGACACCGCCTCCTGGAGCCGTATATCTTATGGCCCCGATGTAGAGATCGAGCTGAAAAGCGTGGATGTGTGTATCTCTATGCGTGAGATCTATAAGGGGATTGACTTCGATGAGCCGCTGATGGAGGAATAGGGAACAAATACTCCCGTAAAAGCATCTCTGTATCAAGAACTATTATCTTTTACACAGAAAGAGGTCCAGCATCTGGATACTCACTGAGAAGAGAAAAACGAGAACAGATATGCAACACGGTAAACGGTCTCTTTCCTTAACGCTGCTCTGTATAGTAACAGGGCTGATGTTGTCTGCGTGTGGTTCCCGTGCAGGAACGTCATCTCAGGGGATAGCAGCAAATGCACAACCAGATGTGCTCACCATCACGATTCCTTCGCTAGCGCTACAGAGGCCCGTCAGGATTCAAATCCTGGCTAAGGTTGACCAGGTACGGCAACTCTACCGGGTAACAACCACACTCCCGCCATACCAGCAGCCACCCGCCTGCACGCAGCAGATGGGTGTGCGCTATGGACTGACTTTTCTGGCAGGCGGGAAAAAGGTAGTCAGCGCTACCTACGATAGCAGTGGCTGTGGAGCGGTTACATTCAGTCAGAATGATAGGCGCAATCCAACCCAGGAATTCTCGGTTCTGTTGGGCCAGGCGATCAAAGACACGACTCCACCTGCTCAGATGGACCAGCTCATCGTCATTCATACGGTAAATGCCTCTCAGCCACCAATGCATGCGAAAATAGGAGCTGCGGGCGCCCAGCGCATCTATGATGCCCTGCTCAAGCTGCCCACAAGCGCGAACCCTCCAGAATGTGCGGATACCACTGGCCCGCGCTACGACCTTTCCTTCCAGCAGGCAAATAGAGATTTTCCTCTTGATGTCACGATTGCTGCTGCTGGCTGTACCAGTTTTGTGGAAGAGAAAATACGCACCACTACGCCCGCATTCCGCTACCTGTTGGAGCAACAGATGGCTGAGGCCGGAGCGGCAACAGCCCGGCCAGATAGCCTGTCGTTGGCGGTCTCAGATGCGAACACAGCGAAAAAAGGGCTGATGGTGGATAGGCATGATCTGCTAGATACACTCTATCGTACAATTTATGCCCTTCCCCCGGCCCAGAACCAGGCAAAGAGTTGTACAACGCAAGATACACAGAAACACTACTCTCTCTCTTTTGAGCAGGATGGGATGTTTATCCTGACTGTTGAGGCCTATAAAGGCGGGAAGGCCGGGTGCGAAAGAGTCACATTTGCGGATGGGAGCGTGCGGCAACCAGATCAGCAATTCTGGACGCTGGTGGAGCAAGCACAGGCAATAGCAATCCAGGCTTGATGCCCTGTCCAGGGCGGCAAACCTCCGCTGGACACCGAACGCGAAGCTCGCTACCAGTTACAGCCAGTTCAGCTTATCAGGATTGACCACATAATAGAGATGTGAGATCTGCTCGCCCTCGATCTGGAAGAGAATGGCGCCAATGGGTTTGTCGTTGAGGTAGCCGACGAGGGCTGGCTGGCCGTTGACCTCAATAACGCGCGGGACTATGCCTGCAAGCAGGCTGCGCAGGGCGCCAAGGTAGCCACGGGCGACTTTATCAGGTCCGTAGACTGGCATGCGGCCAGCTTTCAGCGCCGCTTTGCCGCCGCTATCGCCCATCGAGACAATATCGCTGCTCAGCAGGCTGAGCAGTCCCTGCATATCACCGTTGAGGCTGGCCTGGAGAAAGCGGTCGGTGATGCGCTCCTGCTGTTCGCGCGAGGCGGAGAAGCGTGGGTGGCCCTTATCGAGATGTTGCTGGGCGCGGTGGAAGATCTGGCGGCAGTTGGCCTCGCTTTTTTCGACAATGGCGGCGATCTCGCCGTATTCGTACTCGAAGACCTCACGCAGCAGGAAAATCGCGCGTTCCAGGGGATTGAGCTTTTCTAGCATCAGCAGAAAGGCCAGCGACAGCGATTCTTTCTGCGCTGCGGTCTCAGAGAGTTCAGCCATCTGGCCAGTAGCTATCGGCTCAGGGAGCCAGGGACCTACGTAGACCTCTCGCTGGCTTCTGGCTGAGCGCAGTTGATCGAGGCAGAGGCGCACAACAATCGTCGAGAGATAGGCTTTGGGCGACTGCACCTCTGGGCCAGAGGCCTGAAGCCAGCGCAAAAAGGTGTCCTGGACGATATCCTCGGCGTCGGTTGCGCTGCCGAGCATCCGATAGGCGATGGAGAAGAGGAGCAGGCGATAGTGCTGGAAAATGTCTGCCGTGTCTTCTGGTGTGTTCATATTCCTCTTCTCATTCTCCATCGTATTGTGACAACGTGTTTCATCTCCTCCTACAATTATATCCTACTCTTTGCCCGTTGGGGGCGCTGCGCTGGCAACCCATTCTGGATCAGGAGCTGGGCGGCCTGGCGGGCGCTGGCGAGGCTGGCGTCAGCGAGGTAGCCGGCGTTGCCGATCCAGTCGCCGGCGAGGTAGAGATTGCTGACACCGGGGATCTGGACGCCTGGCCGTGCGGCGAGACCACCGCTATGTGCCGTGGGCAGCAGGCTGACAGCTTCGATGCGCGGCAGGTAGATGCGCTTGACCAGCACGGCGCGCCAGCCAGGTTGCACCTGGTCCAGCCACGCCTCAAGGTCGCGCTCGTCCTGATGTGGATCGCCGGGCTGAGTGGGATCGAGTTGCTTAAAGGCGTGGATCAGCGCTCCGCCTGCGGGGGCCACATGGGCGAAGAGCGACTGGGTGGTCAGGAAACGCGGCTGCTCCAGATCAAAAGCGATGGCGTGCTGAGGCGCTGGCAGGCGACTGAGAGCCACATCCAGGCAGGCGATGTGGACGGGCTGGCTGGCCGCGATGGTCTCGCGTAGAGACGCGTAGCTCTCGCCGTCCAGCAGCTTGAGGGCCTCTGCTGGCATGGTGGCGAGCACGACCGCGCGCGCATCCACGCGACGACCATCGGCCAGGCGCACACCCTCGATGTGTTCGCCGTGCTGGAGCAGTTCGCTGACTCGTGTGCCGCTCAGAATATGCGCGCCAGACCCTGTGGCCCTGGTACGTAAAGACTCTACCAGGCTCTGCCAGCCGCCGTCGATGTAGCGAATATCGCTGAGGGCTACACGCTGGAGAAAGACTTCGGCGCTCATCAAATCAAGGTTTGCGCAATAGGTCAGCGTGCGCGCAATGGCAGTCAGCATCTGGTGCAGGTGCGGAGTGCGCACCTCGTGGTCCAGCCATTCACGCGTGCTTTGCGCTCCGACGCTGGCAGGTTTGGTGCGCATAATTTTTGTGAACAGGCCCATAAACGCTACCTTTTCGGCGGCCGTGAGGAAGTCTGTGTGCAAGATGGTGGGTACGGAAACGGGCGCGGTAAAGAAGCGGCCCTGCTCATAGAGCTGGACGCCGCGCGGATTTTTATAGCTATAGGTAACGCCCAGTTCGCGCAGGACCCTGGTACCCGCGCTGCCATAGTAGAAGGCATGGGCGCCGCGATTAAAGGCATAGCCCTCGTGTTGCTGAGTCGCCGCGCGCCCTCCCAGGCTGTTAGACTTCTCAAAGAGCGTCACATCCATCCCGGCGCGCGCCAGATAGGTGGCCGCGCTCAAGCCGGCAAGCCCGCCGCCAATAATAGCGACATCGGTTGAAATGCTGGTGGTTTCCATATCTTTGCTCCTTCTGTGTTGTTGTGTCGTTGAGTTTCTATCGATGTTCGCAAAGGAGACGGGGGATGGGGAAGATTTGTGACAGGTTGGGTGGGGGATTTTGGGGGC
>JBDTHH010000285.1:0-6217 GCA_039937055.1 Ktedonobacteraceae bacterium
AAAGACCTGCTCGCCATCGTGCTGCTGCTGGCCGAGCCGAGCGGGATGGGCCTGCTGCGCGCTGCTCGCCTGCCTGAGCACGCGCTCTCCCAGCAGGATATCGAGACGCTGCTGCTGGCCGCCAGGGAACAACATAGCTCCCCTGGTCTGCTGGTGATGCGCGGCGAGGCTCCCCTGAGCATGAGTGTAGCAGGGCGGCACGCGCTCACGCGCCTGGCGGAGATTCTCCAGTCGCTCTCGCACAATGCATACGATGTCTGGTCGCTGCTGGCATACTATCTCTTCGTCGAGTCCTCGCTGGTGCGCGATCTGCTCATGGCAGAAGATCGCACGCGCGCGCGTCATATGCTTGCCGACTACTCTGGTATTTTGCAACTCGCGCGGCGCTACGATCAGCAGCAGCAGTTGCTCCGCGCACATAACGAGCGGCAGGCTGCGCGGGAGCCGGAAGCGCATATCCCGCCTCCAGCGACGGCGACTATCTACGAGCAGGCGAAGGGCTTCGTTGATTACCTGAGCGTGTTGCTGACCCTGCGCCAGGATGGAGGCAATCGCCAGCAGGGTGCGGAGGGCGAGGACGAGGAGCGGGCCGACGTGATTCGCGTCATGACGGTTCACGCGAGCAAGGGGCTGGAGTTCCCTGTGATCTACCTGCCAGGTCTGGCGCAGCAGCGTTTTCCAAGCATGCGGCGCTATAATCCTATACCTCCTCCAGCGGGCATGCTGCCGGTGGAGAGCGAGGATGCGGCCGTCCACGAGAGCGGCGAGGCCTGCCTCTTCTACGTGGGCATTACGCGCGCGCGCGACTACCTGGTGCTCAGCTATAGCGAGCGGCAACGCAAGCGCAAATCCCGCTCCTCCCAGTTTCTTGATCCCCTGCGCGCCGCCCTCGCCGCCGGCCGCCTCACGACCTTGCGCTGGCAGGAGAGCGCCGAAGTGGCCGCGCTGTCGGAATCCGCCGCCGAATTGTTGCCCTCCTCGCAGCCCGGCGAGGAGTTTATCCAGGCCATGGAGCCTGAGATATTGCTGGTCTCCGCCGTTGAGACCTATCAGAACTGCCCGCGCAAATATGTCTACGGTCACATCTATCGCTTCCAGCTTGAAGACGGCGCGTATTACCTCTTTTTACAGGCCACACGTAAGTCCATAGAGGCGCTGCATACCCAGGCGGCCAGTCAGGACGACGAGGAGCTGCCGGCGGCTAGACTGCCATCGAAGTCGGAGGTACGTGACCTGTACACGCAGCACTGGCAGGCCCTGGGTGGCCACGAGACACCATTCGCGCCCCTCTACGAGCAGCACGGACACGAGGTGGTCGAGATGGTGCGCAGCAAGCTGGTAGCAGGTGGACAGGAGCTAACCTGGGACCTGCGTCCAAGCTTTACGATAGAGGTCGCGGGCCGCGTGATCCGCGTGGAGGTAGATCGCGTTGAAGGGACGATGCAGGCCAGCCAGCCTGTGAAGTTTGTGCGCACGCGCTTCGGCAAGCGCAAGCAGGAGCCGGAGCCTGATACGCGCGAATTGCTCTACGCCCGCCTCTATCGCCAGCAGCATCCGGGCCAGTCTATCGAGTTACACTATGATAACCTGACCACAGGCGAGATGACTCCGATCAAGCTCACCGAGAAGCGCGAGCAGAGCCTCTACGATAAGCTCGAACAAAGTCTCACCAACCTGGAGCGCCACGAATATCCAGCAACGCCCAGCGATCCGGGGCGTTGCCCCTCGTGTCCGTTCTTTTTGATCTGCCCGGCTTGAGAGCTTCTTGCTCACTACTTCGATCCCGCGTGCCCGTCCGTCGTGAGAGTTCTGGTGTAAAGTTTGACGGATCGCGTGTTAAGCGAAGAAATGGATCGCCTATGTGCGAGATGCTAGGCTTCGGCGATGAGCGCAATAGAAATCTTCATTCCCTGCGGATGAATGGGCAGTTTCGCTCCCTGGCGAGCCGGCGGATCCTCAGGAAACCATTTCCCCCACTCTTCATTCATTCCAGCGTAGTCACTTTCCTCGCCTAAGATGAAGGTCGCGCTCACCGCCTTCTCAAGGGAACTATTCGCCGCTTGCAGAATAGCTACGATATTCTTCAAGCATTGAGCCGTCTGTTCCTGGATGGTGGTTCCAACCACCTCACGTGTCCTGGCATCAAAGGGTCCTTGACCAGCGACAAAGACAAATCCTCCAGACTTCACCGCCTGGCTATACCCAGGCAGGGATTTCGGCGCTTCATCAGTGTGTACGGTGACCTTCGCCATTTCATTTTCCTCCATTGATTGGTGCGATATTCTGATTCACATGGAATAGATTGCTGGGATCATACGTGGCTTTAATCTGTGCCAGTCGGGCGTAGTTGTCGCGATAGGCCGCCTTCACGTTCTCCGCACCCTCGTCCATCATCATGTTAATATAGCCCCCTCCCGCCGAATAGGGATGCAGGGCCATCCAATAGTCCCTGGCCCACTGGATCATACGCTCATTGTTGGCCGGGTCGGGGTCAATGCCAACGATCACCTCGGCGAAGTTGGCGTCACGGAAGCTGAACGCGGTGTCGCCTGTGCTGACCCGATGGGCCGCGCCGTTGATCGGATAGATGTGCATGGTCGAGTGCATCGTCGGCAGTTGGGCGCTGTACTTCACATGCAGATCAATCGCCTTCTCATTCAGATCTTTGAAGAAGTCGGCCTTCCAGTACCACTGCAAGCTAGCCGGGTATAACGCGTCGAACAGGCTCTGCTGCACTGGCCACGGGATCGGCCCGGCGAAGTCCGCCGCCGGCGGGACCTTGGTGCGAATGGGTTTGAACAGTTCCTCGGCCTTGTCGAGCGCACCACTGTAGCACCACACGATGGCGCACATCTTCTGCAGGTGAAATTGTTCTGGGAAGGGTGGCGCAGGTGGCACCGTGATAAACGCAAACCAGCCATTGATCTCCTCAGGAGCGTTCAAGATGAAGTCACGCCAGAATGTCATCACCTCAGCCGCCTGTTCAAGCGGCCAGAGCATCGGCCCACCATAGACCGTGCTGATCGGGTGAAGCTGGTACAGGAACGAGGTGACGACACCGAAGTTCCCGCCACCACCGCGGACTGCCCAGAACAGGTCGGCATGCTCCTCGGCATTGGCTGTGACAGAGCTGCCATCGGCGAGGACCATGTCAACGCTGAGCACGTTGTCGATTGCCAGACCAAGCGTCCGCGAGAGATAGCCGATGCCTCCGCCTAATGTGAGTCCACCGACGCCAGTGGTCGAAACGAAGCCTGGGAGTAGCCAGTCCGAAGGGATGCGTGGCCTGGTCCACCTCGCCCCAGGTGCAGCCGCCTTCAACACGAACAGTGCGTGCGGACGAATCAACGCGTATCCCCTTCATGCCTGACAGGTCGATCACCAGGCCGTCATCACAGGTGCTCAAGCCAGGACCGCTGTGCCCCCCGCCACGCACGGCCAGGGTCAACCGGTGCTCGCGGGCGAAGGTGACCGCCGCGATCACATCGGTTACCTCCACACAGCGAGCGATCAGCGCAGGGTGTTTGTCGATCATGGCATTGTAGACCCGCCGAGCCTGCTCGTAGCCGGCATCGCCGGGACGCAGCAGTGAGCCGCGCAGGCGCGCTGCAAACTCTTGAATCGCCGTTTCCTCCAGAGAAACGCTCATTTGTTGCTGGTCAGTCATATTTCTTCCTATTTCTTCCTTATCTGTCGTTTGGTAGTGTGTATACCCTACAGCATTGCTTCCATCTTCCTAAGCATACGATGAACCAGGTTGAAAGTCTCCATTAGAAAGGATGGAGATAAGAATGGAAAAAAGATGAACTATTCTAGCAGGCATTGGACAGGCTTAGCAGGAAGGGGTAGAATGGTTGTGTTCGCGGTAGTATATTGTCCTCCTCATCATGTAAGGAACGGACTCATGAAAGGCAAAGCACCGTCGCTGGATCTCCTGAACGAACGTGAAAAAGAGATTGTGAAGCGACTGTCAAGCGGCTTATCAGATCAGCAGATTGCCGACGAACTCTACCTGAGTCCGAATACCGTTAAGTGGTACAATCGCCAGATTTACAGCAAACTGGGGGTCAAAAGCCGGACCCAGGCGATCGCATGTGTAAAAGACCTTAGTTTGCGCGAGAGCAGGATCTCGACATCGCCCCATCCGGTATCCACGTCCAATCTTCCCGCGCAGACTCCCCTCTTTCTCGGGCGCAGCCGAGAAATTGCTGAAGTGAAGCAACTGCTGCACGCATCGCGCCTGCTGACGCTCACTGGCACCGGAGGAACAGGCAAAACGCAACTGGCGTTGCGGGTGGCGGCAGAGGCAGCTTCAGCATACGCTGATGGAGTCTGCTTCTGCGACCTTGCGCCCCTGTCTGATCACACCCTGGTGGTAAAAGCCATCGCCTCCGCGCTCGGTGTGCTTGAACATCCTACGGAACCCCTGCCGGATACTCTGAAACGCGCGCTTGCTCAACGAGAGCTGTTGCTGCTGCTTGACAACTTTGAGCATGTGATCAAGGCCGCTCCATTGGTATCCAGGTTACTGGCGTCTTCACGCCTGAAAGTCCTTGTCACCAGCCGGGAGCCATTGCGCCTCGCCGGGGAGCAGGAATACCTCGTCCCGCCGCTCTCACTCCCTCCCGCTGAGACAACTTCTGTTCAGAGCCTCACAGAATCTGAAGCAGGGCTGTTCTTCGTTCGATGCACACAGATGATATTACCCCACTTTCAGCCGAGTGAGGCTACAGCCCCGGTGATTGGGCAAATCTGTACTCGTCTCGATGGGTTACCCCTTGCTATTGAACTGGCTGCTGCACGTTGCAAGCTGTTCACCCCGCAAGCCTTGCTGGAGCGGTTGGAAGGGACGAGGGAGAACTCGCCTTTGCGTCTGCTCACAGGTGGTTCGCGTGACGCCCCGCTGCGTCAGCAAACCTTGCGCGACTCCATTGAATGGAGCTATAACCTGCTTGATGAGGATGAAAAGCTGCTATTGGCGCGACTGGCAGTCTTTCGCGGGGGCCGCTCGCTCTCCGCCATCGAGAGGATCTGCGGTGAAGACCTGTCTATCGATGTGTTAGACGGGCTGGCATCCCTGGTTGATAAACATCTCGTGCAGCAGAAAGAGATGCCAGACGGTGAGCTATGTTTTGTCATGCTGGAAATGATCCAGGAGTACATGCATGAGCGACTGCAAACAGGCGGTGAAGAGGAAACAATGCGCAGACGGCACGCCGTGTATTTTGTTGAGCTGGCAGAACGCGCCGAGCCAGAGTTGTGGCTGGCAGGGTTTGCTCAGTGGTCTGGGCGGCTCGAACAGAACCTGGAAAATATTCGCGCGGTGCTCTCCTGGTCCTTGAGCGGGGGAGATGCAGAGATGGGCATACGCTTAGCGGGCGCCCTTTGCCTGTTCTGGTACGGCAATGGGCATCATGTTGAGGGCCGCCGCTGGACCCAGCAACTCTTAAAGCGGCTTGATGAAGTATCTCTGGTATACCATCCGAAGTTCCTGCTCAGTGCCGGCCACCTCGCCTTTCTGTACGATCTCGATACAGGAAAGCCCCTGTTTAGAAGAGCGCTTGAGATTTCCCGTGATGTAGGGGATCGGCTCCAGATGGCCTGGGCGCTCGCTTTGCTGGGCTACACGATGTTGCGCGATCGTCCTGCGGCCATGCCTCTCGTTGAGGAAAGCCTGGCATTGTTCCGCGAACTTTCTCATCAACCGGGGATTGCGCAGGCGCTCAACATCCTGGGAGAAATAGCGCGTTACAGTGGCGATGATGACCATGCCAGGCACGCTTACGAGGAATGCCTCGCCGTCTCCCAGCAGACGGGAGAAACACGCCGGATCGTCTTTATGTACAATAACCTCACCTTCATTGCCCTGCATGAAGGTGAGGCTAGGCGCGCCAGAGATCTTGGACGCCAGGGTCTCCAATTAGCACGCGCAAGCAACAATCGGCTCGAATTGGCAACGGTTCTGGCGCTCCTCGCCGGGGCTCTTGGTGCGTTGGGCCAGCCCGAGCTGGCCGCACGTTTGCTCGGCGCTTCAGAAAGAGCCTTGGAGAGATTGGGGGCCTTCCACGTACCGAATGACAGACGGGAGATAGATGCCATGATCGCTGCTGTGCGCGCTCAACTCGATGATGCGACCTTTCAGGCTACCTGGGCCCAGGGACGTGAGCTGACACTCGAACAAGCCGTGGCCCAGGCACGTGATGAGTGAGATGTCCCA
>JBDTHH010000286.1:0-17745 GCA_039937055.1 Ktedonobacteraceae bacterium
CGGTTGGCACGGTATAGGCGGAGACAGCAAGCCGTTCGAGAGCGACACCATTATTCCCGAATCTCGTGTTCGTCATATCCTGCACCTGCTTCCTTTCAGCCGGATGAGTGAGAAACCCTGGCTGCAAGGCAGGGTTTCCGGCTGACTATCAAAAACTTCCTCAGTATGGCTTAGCTCTTATGTGGCAGGATACCTTCAACAACGCTCTTCACCGATTCTTTGATGATGCTGCCTTCGTTTGGATCGCCTTTCAACAGAGCAGAAGCAAAGTTTTTCCCTTGCTCAAAGCTGATATGGGGTGGTATCGTGGTCACATCACCAGTGACATACGCCTCGAAGACCACAGGGCGATCAGCCGAGAGCGCGGCATCCCAGGCGGCTCCAACGTCTTCCGGTCGATCGACACGAATACCCTTCAGACCGATTGAATCGGCATAGCCAGCATAAGGGAAATCGGGAATATCTTGCGTCGTCTCCAGCTTTGGATCGCCAGCTTCGATACGCATTTCCCAGGAAACCTGATTGAGGTCGCGATTATTGAGGACGAGGAAGATCAGGCGAGGATCACTCCATTGCTTCCAGTACTTTGCAACCGTAATCATCTCGTTCATGCCGTTCATCTGCATCGCTCCATCACCCGTGAGCGCTATCGGCACACGATCGGGATAGGCAAACTTGGCAGCAATAGCGTAAGGAACAGCGGGGCCCATCGTCGCAAGACTACCTGAAAGAGAACCCATCATACCACGGCGCATCTTGATAATACGTCCATACCAGTTCGTTGCCGTTCCAGCATCCCCAGTAAGAATGGCATTGTCAGGCAGGCGCTCGGAAAGCTCCCAGAAGACCCGTTCGGGATTAAGAGGATCGGCTTTTTCCATTGAGCGTGCCTCGACCACCTTCCACCAGTCATGATAGTCTGCTTCAATCTTTTCGCGCCAGGAACGATCTGTCTTACGCTGCAGGTAAGGAATGAGCGCACGTAGCGTCTCGGTGCTATCACCAATCAAGTTCAGTTCCATTGGGTAGCGCAGACTCAGGTTGCGTCCATCTATGTCAATCTGGATACCCCGTGCCTGTCCCTCTTTCGGCAAAAATTGCCCATAGGGGAAGGTCGAACCAATCATTAAGAGCGTATCGCAGCCCATCATCATATCATAGCTTGGTTTTGTACCAAGCAAGCCAATACAGCCCGTCACAAAAGGCAGATCATCGGGAAGAACCTGTTTGCCCAATAATGCTTTTGCTACACCGCAACCAAGCAGGTCTGCAACCTCAATCACTTCGTTGGCAGCATGTTTTGCTCCGATACCAACAAGAATAGCAACCTTTTTGCCTTCATTCAGAATATCAGCGCCACGCTGGAGATCAGCATCAGTCGGGACAACACGAGGCGTCGAATAACCGGTACCAGTATGAATCGTATTTGCCATGTGAGGTGGTGCCTCAACTGCGTCCATCTCCTGCACATCTTTTGGAATGATGATGCAGGTGACGGAACGTTCGGTCGTGGCAATGCGCATCGCACGATCGACGAGTTGGCGAATCTGGACCGGGCTAGACGCCATATAGACGTATTCTCCTGCTACGTCTTTAAACAACGAGACCAGGTCAACTTCTTGTTGATAGTTGCCTCCGATGGCCGTTGTCGCCGATTGACCAACAATTGCGACCACCGGACGATGATCCATTTTCGCATCATAGAGACCATTTAAGAGGTGAATAGCCCCTGGACCAGACGTTGCCAGGCAGACACCAACTTCGTCAGTAAACTTCGCATGGGCGGTCGCCATAAATGCTGCCATTTCTTCGTGACGCACCTGCACAAACTCAAAGAGATCCGGGTGACGGCCCAGCCCTCCCAAGATACCATTGATTCCATCACCGGGGTAGCCAAAAATACGCTTGACTCCCCATTGTGAAAGTCGTTCCAACAGAAAATCGCTGACTTTAGCACTCATCTCGTATCTATCCTTCTTTCCTCAATGTAGAGATCAGCAAAAAGAGGTGTTTTCATGAAATTTGCTCTCAGGCTGATCTGAAGATGTATCCTATTTCTCTATACAACACACGCCATTACGCTGGAATGTGTAACAAGATAGAGAACGCTTCCATATAATCAAGTATGGGTAAAAACAGGCTCATCTCTTCAGGCGAATTGAGGAAGGGATGTCATCTTGCATGCACCCATTCCCCGTTCCCGATCAAAAAATCCCTGTATGTTTTCATCACGCTTTCAAGGTACACCAATAGTATAAAGGCTGCTGGTTATAATTCGGTAAGTATCCTCTTCTATTCTGGGGAAGCTTCTTTAATGACCTCCAGGCCGGTCTCGCTCTGGTCGCCCCACACATGCTCATCTGGCTGGCCCTGATGGACCAGAAGGGGCGCATATTCCCGTCAATGTGATGAAAGGGTAAGGTTCTGTTTGTCCTCTGAAATCAGAGGGCGACACATGGGAAGCCAGACAGAGAAGCACGAACCTTTCGCCAGTTCACTTTCGACTGTAATCTCCCCACCATGCGCTTGAGCGATGAGGCGAGCAATGGCAAGTCCGAGGCCGGAACCGAGTTTACTACGTGATCGGGCCTGGGGTGCCCGATAATGACGCTCGAAAATATGTGATAGATCAGTCGGTGAGATTCCTTGCCCGGTATCACGAATGTTGATCCTGGCCCATTCATTCTGCTCACTCTTGTTTCTTTCTTTGAGGGTGGGAGGAATAGTTGAAGTACACACCACCTCTATCCAGACAGTTCCTCCGGCAGGGGTATATGCCAATGCATTCTCGACGATATTGAGCAGCAGTTGTTTGAGCAGATCGGCATCACCCAGCGTCCAGACCTGTTGCAGTTCGCCAAGTTCCAGGGCGATGTGTTGCTTGAGGAAGCGTGCCTGGCGAGCGACTTCGACCAGGAGCAGATCCAGTTCAACGTGTTGGATGCTTTCACCTGATATCTGGGGCAACATTCCAATGTCCGCGCGGGCCATCGCCAGTAGATTGCTAACCATGCGCGAGAGATGGACTAATTCGGCCTGGATCTGCCGGAGGTCCTGACTGACTCCTTCGCTCAGTTCAGCATCCATGAAGAGAACTTCTACCTGTCCTCGCAGCGAGGTGAGAGGCGTTCTCAGTTCGTGGGAGACATCGGCGACAAAATTGCGTTGCAGCGTAAACCCGGCTTCCAGGCGTTCCGACATCTGATTGAAGGCTTCTGTTAGCAGTTTCATCTCCACAGCCTGTTCTGTAGCTAGAAGATGCATTCCCAGTCCTTGCATACTTAAATTTTTCATCGTGAGACTGAGCTTGCGGAGCGGCTGCAATTCGTGACCAATGAGCCAGAAACTGCTGAAATAGACAACGAGGGCTGCACCCAATCCTGCTATGATCAGGACAAGAGCCAGAATCCTCTGAACCTCCTGGATGGACGTCAGGGAACGCCCAACCTGTGCAACAGCGATGATCTGATGCGTCGGACTTTGCAGTGGAAGGGTCTGGACGCGGACCTGATTTCCATTACTATTCTGATACGTATGAAAGATTTTTTTGCCATGAAGGGCCGCCGTGAAATCGCTCTGGCTATATTGGATGCGTTCTTGTAGCAGGTTCGGTGATCGTTGGATTGGTTCTCCGGTCCTGGCATCAAAGATCTTGACATAGAGTGGATCAGACGTAAACTCGTCTTGCTGGACGCCTTGTACTAATTGAGTGAAGAAATCAGAATTGATAGGGTGACCTGTTGAGAACCAGATTGTGGTGGCGAGTTGCAGTTTCTCTCCCTGTATCTCAAGCCGTGTGTCCAGACTACTTTGCAGGTAATAGCTGACGAGTGAATAGACGATGCTACTCAGGAGAAGAAGCGTTAGCAGAAGGATCAGGATATTCCAGAGCACCAATCTCGTGCGCAGCGAATGTGGTCTCTTAATCCAGGTGAAAAGCCACGCAGAACGAGGTCTCTGGCTGATCTTCGTTGCCATAGACGGCCTCCTCCTCTATGGTTTGAGCATATACCCAACACCTCGTATGGCATGGATCAGGTCAGGCTGGTCATTGCTATTTAACTTGGTGCGCAGATAGTTGATATAGACTTTGATCACTTCCAGTCCCGCTTCATTATCATAGCCCCAGACGCGTTCAAAGATCCGTTCTTTTGTCAACACACAGCCAACGTTCTGAGCCAGGAATTCAAGCAGGTCGTACTCGCGGTGCGTCAATTCTACCGGTTTGCCCGCGCGGATGACCTGATGTGCGGCGACATCAATGATCATGTCTCCTACCTCGATGGTCTGTGAGAGGGGTTGCAAGCTCTCGACGCGCCGGAGTGCCGCTCGTATACGCGCAACCAGTTCTTCAAAATCAAAGGGTTTGGTGATATAATCATCGGCCCCACTATTTAATCCGGCAATTTTATCGGTTAATTCATCTCTGGCGGTCAGCATCAAAATGGGCAAGGTCTCGTTTCCCATTGAGCGCAGGTACTGACAAACCTCAACACCATCAAAATCTGGCAGCATCACATCAAGAACAACGAGGTCGGGTACATCGTCACGCACAGCCTTCAGCGCTTCTTCCCCGTTGACAGCAGCGATCGTCTCGAAGCCTTTGTGTGTCAGCCCGCGCTGGAGAAATTGTAAGATTGGCTGTTCATCCTCGACAACAAGTATCCGCTTCTTCATCCTGAAATCCTTATGAGGAAATGGGTTTGACTCCTCATCAATGCGTTTTTTTCGGAATGCTCCTCTCCTCACTTCACTGACAAAGACACCTCTGTCTCTCTTCTGGAGGAGCTTTTTCTCGCAGTGTCTCTCCTCTCTTTCTACCATTATAAGGTTAGAAGTTGGTAAGAAGCAACGTCATGCCGATTTTTACTCCCCACTGAGAAGACCTGATTGAATAGATTACAATGCGATTGAGTGGCAAGAGAAAAGCGATCCTAGAGAACAGAGGTGATGCCGCTATGCTCCAAATCTTACCAAAATATAACTATAGTGTGTTATAGTCAACGCGGATGATCCGTAAAGGAGAGAGAGTAGGAGAACCGGGTAGAGGTGAGGCCCCTACTACAATTTACGTTTTATTTATTTTGAATCTCTACATGAGTTCCAGGCTCATCATTGAGAGCAAGGAGTATCGGAAAAGCAATGTTTACCAATCTTATTGCCGCGCGTTCTCAGATGGGGTTATCCTTTGTCTTTCACATTATCTTTTCTGTCCTGGGCGTAGGACTCCCTGTTCTGCTCTGTCTTGCTGAAGGGCTTGCACTCTTACGAAAAGATGCCAGCCTGATGATGCTCGCTCGCCAGTGGACGCGTGTATTTGCGATTCTCTTTGCCATTGGTGCGGTCTCTGGCACAATCGTCGAATTTGAGATTAGCCTGCTCTGGCCCCCATTTGCAGGTCAGGCTGGTTCCATCATTGGCCTGCCATTTGCATTGGAAGGGTTTGCCTTCTTTATGGAGGGCATCTTTCTTGGCCTCTATCTCTACGGATGGGGACGGCTTGCGCCCAAAGTGCATTGGCTGATTACGATCCCCATTGTCCTCAGCGGCAGTACCTCGGCCTGGTTTATTACCAGCGCCAATTCATGGATGAATTCGCCCACCGGCTTTCAAATGGCCCATGGCACGATGACCAACATTAATCCGTTTGCTGCCATCCTCAATCCCAGTACGCCATTTGAAACGGTGCATATGATTCTGGCCTGCTTTGTCTCAACCGGTTTTGGTGCTGCTGCTGTCTATGCCTTCGGTCTGCTCAGAGGGAAACGAGACGATTATCACCGCAAAGGATTGCTCCTCTGTCTGGCTGTGGGAGCGGTCGCGATTCCGCTTCAGATCTTCAGCGGAGATCTGAATGCACGCTCTATTGAACGGCTGCAACCAGCCAAATATGCGGCCATCGAAGGTGTGATGCGTTCAGGCTATGGGCTGCCTCTCTACATCGGCGGTTTCCCTGATCCACAAACCGGACAAACACCCTTTGCCATTGCCATTCCTCAAGGAGAAAGCCTGCTTTCACATTTTGTTCTCAATTCGTACACCGAAGGGCTGGATGCCTTCCCGCCGAGCGCAAGACCAGAGCCGATTCGCGTCCATCTTGCCTTCGATGGTATGGTCGGTTGCGGATTTTTCATCTTCCTGGCCGGCGCTCTCTTCTGGTTTCTCTATTTCAAGCGCAAGCGCCGCATACCAGAGCAGAAATGGCTTCTGTGGGGTATTGTGATCGCCGGTGTCTGTGGTTTCCTCGCCGTCGAGCTTGGCTGGATCACGACGGAGGAAGGACGCCAACCCTGGATCATTTACAATATCATGCACGTCAGTAATGCTGTTACGCCCGATCCCTGGATGAATATAAGCTTTCTCGTGTTCTCCTGCATCTACCTCTTCCTTGGGGTGACCCTGGTGGCGTTTTTATTACGGCTTGCACGAAGAAAAAAGCCGCACCTCTCGTGGTCAGATCTGATCATAGAGGAGGAAAATCGCAATAAGATAAACGTTCAAGAGGAGGCACTACGATGATCCTGCCTTATGCTGTCGCGGTCTTACTCTGGATCTCGATTATCATCTATGCCTCCCTGGAGGGAGCCGATTTTGGTGGTGGCCTCTGGGATGCTCTGGCCTTTGGTTCCCAGAAAAAGGAGATGCGTGAGCTGATCAAAGCTGCGATAGCGCCTGTGTGGGAAGCCAATAATGTCTGGCTGACGTACCTGGTTGTGGGCCTGCTGACGGCGTTTCCAAGTGTGGCGCAATTGCTCACAACGGCTCTCTTTATCCCCCTGATGTTGATCTTAATAGGGATCGTCTTGCGTGGTGCCACATTTGTCTTCCGTTCATTTAGTTCTAGCGCCTTACAACCTGTCTGGGGGCGCACATTTAGTGTTGCCAGTATCATCACGCCCTTTCTTTTTGGGACGCTGGCTGCGGCAGTCGCCAGTGGAGCGCTGGGCATCGTCCATGGGCAAATGCCCGTTGGACTCATCGGGGCATGGCTGACCCCCTTTGCAATCACCATTGGGCTGATGGCAGTGGCACTCTGTGCAACAATTTCGGCGGTCTATCTGACAGTGGAGGCGCAAAGAAGAAAAAAGCCGAAGCTCGTAGAGAGCTTCCGTTGGCGTGCTCTTATTGCCGGGGCGTGTATGGCAGTTCTAGGCATTGTTGGCCTTGCTCTGACTCCATCGGGAGCGCCCATTCTCTGGCAGGGAATGCTTGACCACGCACTCTGGGCAGTCGCTATTGCGATTGTGCTTGGCATCGCCTCGGGAGCAGCTTTAGTGTTTCGACGCTTCCAACTCTCTCGCATTCTCATTATTATGGGAACTGGAGCCATCATTGGAACGTGGGGACTTGCACAGCTTCCCTATATTGTTCCTCCCAGTCTGACCGTTACCGGTGCCGCCAGTCCTCCTCTGACATTGCTGGAACTCTTTATCAGTGCACTCGTTGGAATGTCGATGCTCATTCCTGCGCTCTGGTTTCTCTTTCATGTCTTTAAAGGTCTGAATGTCGTTCCGCCCGTTCGCGAAAAAGAAGTGCAGGATGTTTGAAAAAAGGAGGTCTCTCAATGTCAGCAGATGTGCTTGAAGCATTCCTTGCTTATGCAACAATTCCACTCTATGTAATCGGGCTACTCGTTCTGGTGTACATCATTGCCCACTCCCAGTTAGGGTTTTCCCTGTCTGAGGAGATAAAACAGACCGTGAAGACCGAATTGACACAGGAACGTCCCAAAGCTCCGGTCAGTTCCTATCTTGTATTGTTTGTGTTGTTCGCCCTGTTTACCGTTCTGGCAATCATGAATCAGAGGAGACAACAGGTATGAGTACGAATACGTCAGAGCAGGGTGAAACGATGATGAAAAAGATGGTTCATTATTCAACGGTTGCCCTCATCTTCTTTAGCGTTGCCTGGTTCTGCCTGACCGTCGGCGTGTTTACTATCAACCCGGTTGGCCCTACAGGAATTTTTTTCCTCTGTGTTGGTCTTCCTTGTGTGGGGATCAGTATTTTCTATTTTGTGCGTTACGCGCTGATTTCAAAAAAAATAAAAGAGGCATCTCATTCCTCGTGAAGAGGCAACCTTGCACGTTCACTCTCGCTTGAGGAGGTCAGTGCCTGATTCTGCACCGTCCAGAGCTTCCAGTAGAGACCTTCAGCCTGTACGAGTTCATGATGCACACCACACTCCTTGATGCTTCCATTCTGCATAACCAGAATTTCGTCTGCCATGTCCAGCCCTATCAGCCGATGGGTAATGAGAATCGTCGTTCGTCCCTGCATAAAAGTGCGTAACGCATGGATAATCCCTTCCTCAGTTGAGGCATCCAGGTGTGCCGTTGGCTCATCCAATAGCAGGATCGGGGCATCTTTGAGAAAAGCACGTGCAATCGCCAGACGCTGACGTTCTCCACCACTGAATTTGAAGCCCTGCTCTCCGATCAAAGTATCATAGCCCTGGGGAAGCGATTGAATGAAATCATGGAGACACGCCTTACGAGCCGCCTGCTCCATCTCTTCCTCGCTTGCATCTGGCCGAGCGAGCAGGAGATTTTCGCGTACAGTGGTATTGAACAGGTGCGTCTTTTGCTCGATCACGCCGATACAACGATGAATATCTTGCTGCCGGAGCGCCTTCAATTCATAACCACCAAGCGTGATGCTCCCCTGCTCGTAATCCCAGAAGCGGACCAGCAGGTTGGCGAGCGTTGACTTGCCCGCACCACTCGGCCCAACGATGGCAAGACAATGACCCTGGGGCACGGAGAAATTGATATCGTTCAAAACAAGTGGCGTCTCCTGACTATAGCGAAAAGAGAGGTTGCGCACGGCCAGATTATATGTTGTCGGCATGGGCGCGGCACCTTCGGGGTCGTGAACAGCAGGTGGTACTGAAACGACAGCGAAGAGTCGTCGGGCTGCTTCCAGGCACCCACCAAACAACTGTGCCGCGTTCGCCAGTGGACGGACCGCTTCAAAACTACTTAACGCCGCCAGGACAATCAATGCCAGGTAGACGCCGTTGAGTTGCCCTGAGCGGACCAGAGGAATCGCAACAAGAAGCATTACCCACACGCATCCATCGGTGAGCAGAATATCCAGCATCTCGCGCAATCCGCCTAAGACTGCCCGGCCAGTCTGCAAACGAACCAGTTGCCGATTCAAGTGCTCGACGTGTTCTCTCTGTGTGTCTGCCTGATCAAACGCCAGCAGATCGGCGATGCCCTGGACGCTATCTACCAGACTGGTAGCGAATGCAGCCCTGACTTGAACAATGCGGCGTTCCAGTCTCTGACTCAGCACGTGCATAAACAAGGGGGCGCCGATGCTCGCCAGGAGAAAAAACGCCAGGAACGTCAGTGCGAACACTCCATTGTATGCGCCCAGCACGACCCACATGATGATACCGATGATGAGGGCCACGATAGGAGGCGAGATGGCACGCACATACAGTTCTTGTAAGGTTTCAATATCCGTGACAAAGCGGCTCAAGAGATCACCGCTCGTCGCATTCATGGAGCGGGTCGTTGTGTCCGCCATCAGACGTGCAGGAGCCAGTGGTTCAAGTGCATGATAGAACCGGACACGAAACTGTGCCAGTAAGCGAAAGGTCACATCATGAGAGACCAGCCGTTCAAGATAGCGGAAGGCGCCACGCAGCACGCCAAAGACGCGCACGCCCAGCATTGCCACAGCCAGGGATGCTAGAGAGGGGTGAAGTGCAGCTTGTGAGAGAAGATAGCCAGAAAAGGTCAGGAGTCCGATGCCACATCCGATGGTCAAGATGCCTAAAAACGTTGCCAGGGCCATCCATTTGAGCGAGGATTTCATTTCGCGCCATAAGCGCCCTGTGATAGTCAGCGATGTAGTCATCCTATTCCTGCATTCCTCTCCTGATACTCTGAATGAAACGCTGGTAGATGCCCGATTGTTGAGAGAGTTCCTGATGCGTTCCGCTTTCAACGACGCGCCCGGCGTCAATTACCACAATCTGATCCGCGCTATAGACTGTGCTCAAGCGATGGGCAATAAGAAGCACGGTGCGTCCCTCTTCGAGATGGGCAATGGATTCCAGTATATCAGCTTCGTGGTCGGAATCCAGATAGGAAGTGGCTTCATCGAGAATGAGGAGGGGAGCATTTTTGAGAAAGGCCCGTGCCAGGCTAATGCGTTGCGCCTCACCTCCACTCAAGCGAGCGCCCTGTTCTCCAATCATGGTCTCATATGTTTGTGGCAATGCATCGATAAACGTATTAGCATGAGCCAGGCGGGCAGCTTCTAAAATCTGTGCATGCGTCGCCTGTGGACAACCCAGGCGAATATTTTCAGTGACGGTTGCGTTAAACAGATACGGATGTTGTGGTACCCACGCGATCTGCTTGCGCCACTCTTGAGGCGACATCTCTTGCGCTGTTTTACCATTCAGATGGACCTGACCACTATCGGCCTCGATGAAGCGCAAGAGCAGGTGTGCAATCGTCGTCTTACCCGCGCCACTTGGTCCAACCAGGGCTACTTTTTGTCCAGGAGCGACTGCAAACGAAATATCGTGCAGAGCAGGCCGTTGCCCATCGTAGGTATAACTCACCTGCTCCAGACTGATACTGGTCTCTGCCGAAGCAGTCGTATGAAAGAGAACAGATTGTGCGTCAGAAGTTGCTGGCGACGGAACTGACGTTTCCAGAATCTCAAAGATCCGTTGTAACGCGACAGAACCCGTCATGCCAGCATGGTAGCGTGCGGCCACGAGTCGTAGTGGCAGGAAAAATTCAGGAGTGAGAAGCAGGACAAAGAGCGCTGACTGGAAGGGTATCTGTCCAATGAGCAAACGCAAGCCGATTTCCAGGGCGATAATAGCAGCGCTGATCGTTGCCCCTTCCTCAAGGATAAATGAGGAGAAAAAGGCGATGCGCAGCATTCTCATGGTCGTCTGGCGGAAGCGCTCACTTACCTTACGTACCTGATCCTCTGCATCTTCTCCTTGTCCAAAGAGTTTCAAGGTAGTGAGTCCTTGCAGCGTGTCGAGGAAATGGGCGCTCATAAGGCTCAATGCCTTCCAATGTCGTTTTGTTTCCGCGCTAGCCATCATTCCGGCAAGCACCAGGAGAAACAGGAGAAGTGGAACCATCACCAGCAAGATGATACCAGAAGGGAGATCGATCCAGAAAATCGTACCGACAAGAATTGTTGGCACAAGAAAGGAGAGAAAGAGTTGTGGAAAGTACTGGCTAAAATAGGGGTCCAGGCTTTCAACGCCGCCATTGAGTGTGTTGATCAACTCGCCGCTGCGCTCTCCTCGTGTATAGAGAGGTCCAAGCTCAGAGAGATGCAGAAGGAGACGTTTGCGTACCTTTATTTTGATCGTTGCCGCAATCTGATTGGCCACTACTGTGTTTCCCCACGAGAGGAGTCCCCGCAGTCCAATGACACCAATCAAAAGGAGCATCAAGCTCTCCACCTGTTGTAATGTCTGTCTACGAAGAAAGACACCAGTGATAATTTGACTCAGAGAAAACGCCTGCAAAACAACCAGGACTCCCAGGAGCGTCCCACAAATGACCGTGATCATCAGGAAGAGACGAGCGCCAGGAATCTGATGTAGGAAGCGTATGCCAAATTTCATACTGTCTGTTTCTCCTGCTCAGGTTGTTTGCCAGATTTTCACTGCCGTATCGGCACTTCCTTCTGCCATCTTTTTAGCGCTCCTTGCGTTCATCAGCTTATTCTATCAATACATCAAAGGTTAGAACTATTTTTTAACACCTGCACTGGCTACATAGAAGGTGAACCCTCACGCTGCACTGGAGTCGTAGTGACTGCCCTTGACCTCCTCTTTCTAAAAGTGTGCAGGTGGTACTTCCAGGAAATTCTCCCTCATGGGGTCGCGTCTTCTTGGGAAACTTCTGGTGTACGCACTGATGCCTGCTGGATAATTACGCGAATGCTCAAGCCCTGCACAAGTAGCGTAAAAAGGATAACCGCATAGGTAGAGATGAGCAGAACCTCCCTTTTCGGTACTTCTAAGGGGAGTGCCAGCACTAAAGCCAGTGAGAGCGCACCGCGCAAACCACTCCAAAATAATGTGACGCGCCAGAGTGGAAGCGACCTGACTTTTACAGATGTCCATGCACGAGGAAGGAGGTATACCATCAAAAGACGTGCAATTAATACAGCGCAAATCGCTAATCCAGCATTCGCTAAAATTGAATTGAGACCTGGAAAGGTCAGGAACTTCACCGGATTAAGTTCCAAACCGACTAACAAGAAGATCAATGCATTGGCGAGAAAGCCCAGAACGCTCCAGAATGCATCGACGATCTCTCGCGTTTGCTCCGATAAGCCGATACTGCGTCCATAACTTCCAATGACCAATCCGGCCACCACAACGGCAATAATTCCCGAGACGTGCAAAGCATCGGCAAGCAAATAGGATCCATAGGCCGTCACGATCGTCACGATCGTTTCAAAGAGAGGTTCATCAACAAACTTGAGGGCGCGACTCACCAGAAAGCTGCAAAGAAGTCCAACAACACATCCTCCCCCGGCCTCTAAAAGAAAGGTCCCGATTCCATGGAACCACAGCACAGCCCCTGTCTCGGCGTGGCCTTGTGCAGAGGCCACAATCAAGGCGAGAAAGATCTGATAGAGCGAGCCAGCGACCCCATCATTAAAGAGACTCTCACCTTCAATGATTGCCGAAAGGTCTGGACTCGCTTTCAACTGGCGAAAGAGCCCAAGTACGGCAATAGGATCAGTAGGTGCTAAAATGGCACCCAGCAGGAGGGCTGTTGCCCAATCAAGCCCGATAAGAAAGTGAAAAGGCAGCGCAATGATGATCAGCGTGAGCAAAACTCCAGGAATGGCAAACGTCAAAACAGGCAACCAGTGCTCACGAAGATGCCTTACCGAAGAGGCAAATGCCCCTTCAAAAAGAAGCGCTGGCAGAAATACAAACAGGACAAGATCAGGTGTCAAGCGCACGCCTTGCAGATTAACAAAGAGGCTGATCGCCAGTCCAACAATAACAAGGCCAAGAGTGTAGGGTATTGCAAGCCGCCGCGCCACTATAATTACAACCAGTGCAATTAAGAGAAGAATAATAAAAGTACGTACGACAGAAACGATATCTATCATGTAAATGTTTCCCTTCCATCGGGTGAAGTAGCAAGCAAAACTTGTTGCTAGAAGAGTATGCCACAGATGAAACTGCCCTTTCAATCTTCTCTTAGCGCCTCGAAATCATGAATAGAACATCCTGGAAGGCCCATTCGCGCTTTTTTGTTGCTCATCTAGAGCTTGATCAAGATGAACACACGCGGTAATCAGTGCGAGGTGGGTAAACGCCTGAGGATAATTTCCCAATGCTTCGCCTGTCGAGCCTATTTCTTCGGCATAGAGACCAACGTGGTTGCTATAAGAGAGGAGCTTTTCTAACATCAATCGGGCCTCGTCCACTTTCCCAGCTCGTGCCAGATTTTCTACCAGCCAGAAGCTGCAAGCGCTGAACGTCCCTTCCTGGCCTCCTAATCCATCACTTGCCGCATCTTGCGGATTATAGCGATGGACCAATGCCCCATTGGTCAGTTCCTGTTGAATACGCTGAATAGTCGAGAACATGCGAGGTTCTTTTGAACTGGTAAAGTTGGTAATAGTCAGCAGCAATGAACTGGCATCGACGGCATCACTCCCATAATATTGCACAAAACTTTGCTTTTTCTCGCTCCATCCCTGTGCCATGATCTGTCGATAGATCTCATTACTGATATCGCGCCAGTCATCGACAGGTGCAGGCCACCCCCTATGACGCGCAATACGCCCGGCACGATCAAAAGCTACCCAACTCATCAAGCGTGAATGCAGAAATTGCTTTGGCCCTCCACGAACCTCCCAGATCCCTTCATCAGGTTCTTGCCAATGGTTCTGTAACCATTCGAGAAGAGAATTCAGGTGGAGCCAGAGGTCATAGGAGATGGCATCATAACGATTGTAGATATAGATGGCGTCTAGCATCTCTCCGTAGATATCAAGCTGTTTCTGCGTATAGGCTCCATTGCCGATGCGCACTGGACGACTCTGACGGTAGCCTTCCAGGTGATCTAGAGAGATCTCGGTCAACTGCTGTTCGCCATCGATGCCGTACATGGGTTGGAGCGTTCCACCATCCTTGATGTCGTGACAACGAGCATCCAGCCAGCCCATAAAAGCCTGTGCTTCTTGCGTAAAGCCAAGCGTCAAAAGGCTATAGAGTGAGAAGGAGGCATCACGAATCCAGGTGTAACGGTAATCCCAGTTACGTTCCCCGCCAAGTGCTTCGGGCAGACTGGTGGTTGCCGCTGCTACAATGGCTCCTGTTGGGTCATAGGTTAAGAGCTTTAAGACCAGAGCCGAGCGTTGGACCATCTCACGCCAGCGTCCGTGATACTGACACTGGGAGAGCCAGTTGCGCCAATAGCGCAACGTTTCCTGAAATGCTTGCTGATAGCGATCTTCTGTCAGGAGTTGTGGTGCCTGCTCACTTGCCTGCGTACTTTCCAGCATAAAGTGGACACTCTGACCTTTATGAAGGGTAAAGGTTGCCTGTACTCCTGCGTGTCCATCATCCTCCAATGCAAGAGGTGATGCCAGGCCAAGGTGAATATGCTGGCTCTGGAAGAGAACTCCTTCCTGTGAAATGCTGACCTGGTGGGAATCGCGAGCATAGTTGAAGGCGGGTCGGCAGGTCAACGTGAACGATAACGAGCCATTGATCACTGCGACCGAGCGAATCAGGTGATGCTGATGTTTTTCCGTCCCGGTGGGCTTAATCGGCATAAAATCAGTGATCTCGCCCACACCGTCGTTTGAGAGAAAACGCGTGAGCAGAATATTCGTCTCCGGTAGGTAGAGCTGTTGATTTTTGACCTCTGATGAATTGGTTGGTGCAATGCGGAAAAAGCCTCCTTTTCCCGCATCTAACAATGCACCGAAGACGCTGGGAGCATCGAAGCGTGGCAGACAGCACCAGTCAATAGAGCCGTTCTTGCCAACCAGGGCAACGGTATGTAAATCGCCAATCAAGGCGTAATCTTCAATAGGAAGATAGGTTTTTGATAGATCAGACATGTGTCTCAACTCCTCATAGACTACCCGTATGACGCATCAGTCCACGGTCAAATTGTCCCATGATACATTCCCTTTCTTGTTTTCATCTCTCGTATTAATTGAGATCCAGAGCTGATTCTCTGGCACCTTTTGCTTTGTGAAATGGAGCCAGATGGGAAATCCGAGGGAAGCAAGAACCAAAGACACCGACATTGAAATATCTCCTCAAGACGCTTCTGTTTGTCTATGCCAGGAGCCGTTCTCTCATTCATTTGTCTATATTCTGTACAAGAGGGACACGACTGTGAACCGTTCTTTCCCTAGCCTACCTCCCTTCGGTAAGAAAATCGTAAGAATGGAGCGACTTTTCCTCGCTCCTGTTTTCTCTCAGGTACACGTTTTGTAAGCGCAAAAACGTTGCATTATTCTTTGCCTGGAGCACCATAGCAGAATAGGAATGTCACCTTTTTGCTGAAGCGAACGTGCTTCAGAAAAGGGGATAGGGTTCCCTAGGAGCTGGAAGAAGAGAGAAAAGGAATGGAAGTACGTTGATAAGCCCAATAAAACAACGGCAGATTGAACGGGACAAAAGCAGAAGATAGGGAAGCGTCCTGGTTTTTCTCGTAAATAGCCGGTAGATGGAGACAAGCTCCACCTACCGGCTTTTCACCATGAACCAACCTACCCAAGTCCATGATCGAATGGTTCAACAAAATGTCACGCTATTATGGGTAGCTTGTCACGGTGACCGGCTTATCCGCGTTGGCGCTGGTCGACGGTCCTCCTACACCGTTGATCACGTTCAGGATGCCGCCAGACCCGGCAGTGGAGAGGAAGATGGTCAGCAGATCGTGCATGCTTCCCGCTGGCAGGGTGGAGGGAACTTCAAACGCGTTTGCGGCGTAGATGGCCACACCCTGGTTGAAGTAGCTGTAGCTGCCCATGCCGTATCCATGGAAGCTGGTCACCGTGTTGGCAACCTTGAAGGCTGCCCAGCCATCGACACCAGGAGCCTCCATCCATGCCGCCTGGCTGGGTGGGTCGTAGGGCATCTCATTCTGGAAGAAGATGACTGTACCACCATTCCCATTCCAGATCACCTCGTATTGCTGGTAGTGCTCGACGAACAGGCCATACGCAATCACGTTGTCGCCGTTGACGATTAGACCGGTATTGGCAGTGTTGACGGTCCAACCCACACCATTCCCATGATCGGCACGCCATGCCCAGATGTCATCGAGGATCGCATTGGCGCTGTTGACAACCAGGCTGTTCGTCGCGCTGCCTGCCTGCGCGCCTCCGATACGGAAGAACACATCCTGAAGAGTCGGCGGGTCGGCAGCGTACTGGTTATTGTGCATGGCAGTACTTCCAACCTGGAGCAGCACCGGCGAGGTCGGCGTGCCCGCGTCGAAGATCAGCCCGGAGATTCTGACTCCCGGCACATTGGCGACTTGCATGGTCACGATACCGTTTTGAGGAATCAGCGTTGCGAAGCCGAGACCGAGCACCACGGTATCCGGATTCGTCACATTGATACTCTGGCTCAGGTGATAGACTCCAGGGGTCAGGATCAGGTTCAAGCCGCCCGCTAAGGCGCTATTGATGGCCGCCACAGAGGTGCTCGGATCAGCGATAAAGAACTTGCTGATCGGGAGAGACGTCCCAGGAGTTGCGCCGTTCGCCCAGCTCGTGCCAGAGGTATTTGTCTGAACGGAGGGATCAAAGACGTTGTAGTTCCCGCTGGCATCGATGTACAGGAAGGGCGCCTCGCGTGTCGCCGGACTGGTTGGGAGCGTGGTGTACGGGCCACCACAGGACCCCGCAGGGAAGCACTGGGCTGGCGCACCTATGACACCAGAAAACACCTGGTTCCAGACGCCATTGCCCCAGCCAGGGATCTGGCTGTTCCTGACAAAGAACTGTTGCTGCGAACCGTTTGTTATATTGCTGCCGGTGATTTTTGAGTCGGCGATGAAACCGCCGCTCGCGTAGTTCGGATTGGTGCAATAGTCCTGAAGCGTCAGTTTTCCGTTGATCTCAACCCGGCGCATCGGAGCGGCCTGCGACACCGCCCAGAATTCGGCATTACTATAGCAGCCAGCGCTCGGATTGGTCACATTGATGGTCAGGTTTGACACCGAGCGCCAGAAGTTTGTCGTGGCGTTGCAGACGGTGCCGGAGCACAGGTTGTAGGAATCGATGGACCCGTTGATGACGACATCGGTCGGGGAGTGACCAAGACCGGCCACACTGGTATAGTAACCCACCTTGAAGTTCAGAGGATTGCTGCTGGTGCCATAGGTGCCTGGCGCGAACAGCAGTTGATAGCGCTGCGTGCCGAACTCATTGCCGGTCTGCTGATTTGCGATAGAATCGACCGTTGACTGGATCTGGCTCAGCGGCATGCTGGGCGTGAAGATGTACACATTGGAACCAAAGTTGGGCGGACCCGTGATCGGGGTTGAGGTCGGCGTGATAGTGGGCGTCGAGGTTGGCGTATTGGTCGGCGTGGGCGTTACCGAACCACCCCCAAGCACTTCGATGCCGTTGACCTGGGCATTGTCAACGACGTTGGTAAACTGGATCGTGATGCTCCCGCCACTGCTGGCCGTGGCGCTAAACTCTTTAACGACCGCTTTGTACTCCGCACCTGCCGCAGCAAAGA
>JBDTHH010000287.1:0-6091 GCA_039937055.1 Ktedonobacteraceae bacterium
TTCGTTTGTGCGCACAAGGTAGCAGGGCAACTGCGGCCGCCAGCCGTACAGGTCCTGGTCCGTGACCGGGTAGAGCGCATTGGGCCGACCACCGGGTAGTTGCACGTCGGCGCGCGCGCTGAGGTCCTGTGAGAAGTAGAGCGGCGTGCGGCTGCCAGGTTGCGGCTCCGTCTGGCTGAAGTCGATGCTGCGCGCGTCGATGCGGGGAGGCGTGCCTGTCTTGAAGCGGCGCACCTCCAGGCCCAGCCCATGCAGCGCGTCAGATATCCCCAGGGCCGGACCCTCGCCCGCGCGTCCGCCAGGCTGCGTCTTCTCGCCGACCACCAGGCGCCCATTAATGAACGTGCCGGTGGTCAGGATCACCGCCCTGGCCTCGTATTGCCAGCCCTCGCGCGTCACCACGCCACTCATCTCCGGGCGCCCATCGGCCCCCGTGCCGCTCAAAAAGCGCGTAATCGTGGCCTGCTTGAGGTCCAGGCCGGGCTGAGCTTCGAGCGCGAACTTCATCGCCAGGCGATAGGCCTGCTTGTCGCATTGGGCGCGTAGAGCCTGCACGGCCGGTCCCTTGCTGGTATTCAGCAGGCGCATCTGGATGAACGTGCGGTCGGTAGTGCGGCCGATCTCGCCGCCCAGCGCATCGATCTCCTTGATGAGGTGGCCCTTTGCCGGCCCGCCCATCGAGGGATTGCAGGGCATCAGCGCCACACTATCGAGATTCATCGTCAGCAGCAGCGTCTTGCGCCCCATGCGAGCCGAGGCCAGCGCCGCCTCGCAGCCGGCATGGCCCGCGCCCACGACGATCACCTCGTAGCTGCCCCGCGCCAGCTCCTCCGGGGACATAGCCGGCCTCTCCGTTTCGTTACCCATATGTCTGCACCAACGGCCTTCTTAGAAAAATGGAACATACCCACGCATCCACGTATTATCCCGCAGATGAATACGCGCGTCAATACGCAGAAATGATTGACGAAATTTCCGTAACATGCTACTATCACATCACGCGACAGCGCAATCAGGCATGGGGCGGTGGCGGAATGGTAGACGCAGAGGACTTAAAATCCTCTGAGCGAAAGCTCGTGTGGGTTCGAGTCCCACCCGCCCTATATACCTCTAAACGTACTTCACAGGCCAGGCGAAATCATACCTCCATCCACCCAGGTCACTCAAAGGTAACCCGAAAAGAGCCAGAAATTATAAAGTCCTCTGGGTTGAAAACATGCCTCGAACCCAGAGGACCACCGAGTCCTCTGGACCAGGGAACAGAAATGTATCACATTCGTTATGCATCTATCTCTCTTCACGCTTTTTCCTCTTTCTGCTACTGCTCTGATCTACTTCATGTGATAGGTGAAACGCCCCCGTCCGCGTAGGGATCCGGCTTGCCACATCCGCGTGGCGGCCTCGCTTGCGAGGGCGGGAGAGGCCCGCCAGACCCAAGGGCGTGTGACATGGATGCGGCAGCCGGATCCCTACGCGGATGGGGGAAGCGCCTGCTCCCTTATCATATGAAGTGGGTCAGCATTACAACCACGCTGGTGGATTCTTCCGGCTCTCCCATTGTTCGTACGACTTCACCATAAATGGCAGGCTATTTCGTTTATAGACACACTTCACAAAATAGTCATTCATCGACAGACCATGACCAGGAGAGCCAAGAGGCTCAACGCTTACTACCTCAACATGCTCCATGCCCTCTTGCTTAATCAATTCAGCCAGCTCCTCTATCTCGCATCTAAAACCATCAAAGAGATTTTTGCAGATCCATACCAAAGCATCACAACTTTTACGCTAAGCAAACTAGCAAAAGCACTGAATGTACCCACATCGGAACTGATAGAGGATGTACAAGATACACCAAACTCGCAAGCATAAATAAGCTACCACAATCAGAACAAAAAGCACCCAGGATACGCAGATAAATGCGTATCCTGGGTGCTTCATTTCAATCTCAAGTGAGCGGTGTGGTCCCTTCCAACCGTTGTATAGGGGGTTAATGGTTCGCAAGAGTAGGTTTTTGCAGAGGACTTTCAAAGATATCCAATTGATTGAGAAGAAAGCGTACGAGGGGTAGGGGCGCCGTTTACAAGCCCGCGTGGTAACCAGAGAGACATCGTGTAGTATCACGCGGGCTTGTAAACGCATTCGTTGATACTTCTTAGGGGACGAGATGCCGCGCGTACTTGGAACAGGGCGCCCGCAAGGGACATGCGTTGATACGAAATAAAGGGCGAGATAGCGTTGCCTGGCATGCTGCGTGTAAGGTCCCAGGGCGCCCGCAAGGGAACGCCCCTACATATCCGGCTGGGCGATGAGCATGCGTGTCCATCTACTGCTCGCGATTTCTGCTCGCTTCCCCATATCATCATCGCTTGGCCAGAAATGTAGGGGCGTTCCCTTGCGGGCGCCCTGTTCCAACGACGCGCACTCTGGAAGCTGACGCTCGCGCACGTCTACGTTCCAAACTCAAGCGAGCAGCACTCTGCCACAACCAATGCCGATTGGTATCAATCTCAAGCGAGCAACACGATCCCTTCCAACTCCTTACCCACCTGCTATAGCATACAAAGCCGTTTCAGACAAGCGTTAGTGAAATCAAGCGTGTAAAGCGTGTACCAGGATTGACAGTATCCAGGCAGATTGATAGAATAGGAGAAAAAGGAACTTGACGATAAAGAGGTGATCAGATGAGCAATGTCTGGCCTTTTCGTGGCGCACCATCGCTAGCGCTCTGGTTATGGGGCATCGGAGTTTGTGTGATCTTCGGAGGCATGGTGCTTCTCCATGGCTGGTACGTTTATATAATCCAGGGCCTAACCTTCATCCTCTGGAGCATAGCTCTCATCATGACAGCTATTACGCTGCAACACCGCGAACAACAGTCTGCCCTCTACACGCAGCCGCAGCTCTGGTTTGGCCTGCTTTTCCTTGCGATCCTTCCCGATACCGCTGTACTGCTCTTACAAGAGATCCATGTTTTACCAGAAGGAATGATAGAAGCGGGCATTATCCTGGCTTCTGTGATCGGATGTCTGTCCTGCCTGGCGCTGGGGCTATACTTCTCGTGGCGGAAACAGCATAGGATGGCCCGCTCTCTTTGATGCCTGTGATAGGACCAGATTTGAGTTCACGAGTGAAATTCAGCCACCACTTCAATCTTGCCCACAATCTGCTGGTTGAACTCCCCCAGATCTTCCGCTGGTATCCAGTACTCCTGATGGATCGCGCTCCCGACTTGATGGACCTCGTAGCGGCACAGAAAGTCGCTGCGCACCCGAAAGCGTGTGACATAGCCTGAGTTGCCGTCTCGTGCATTCCAGTCACGGGCGATCTGGGTCGCATACTCCTTGTTGAGTACTGGATAGAAGATAGGTTGCCAGAAGAGCCGGGGAGGAAAGGTGCTATAGCCACTTTCCTCAATCAATGCAAGCTCCTGTGACCCGGTCGGACGGAACAGAATCACCGTCTCATCCATTTGAGACTCGCTGTTGCTCATCAGTCACCTCATCTTACTGAACGTATGTCTGCTCTTTGCTTCATCGTTCTTCAAACTCGGTAGGAGAGAGATAGTTCAGTTATGTTTACCATTATTCTGAGGAAAGGCCAGCAAATCTATCCATCTCTGTCATTGCATTGAGCACCGCATTGACATTGATCGCCTCGCGTGAGGAGACTCGCCCTAACGACGAAGCGAGCCATTGAAAGCGCGTTTGCTGCTCTTCTTCGAGTTTAGCGAGATTCACGGCAACATCTGAGTGGGGCCAGAATCTTTCTTCCGGGTCTGCGCCTTTTTGGGGAAGTGGAACGTAAATTTTTTGCGATTCCGCGCGTTTTGCAGAAAATGCTGCTGGCATGGGCGCTCTGTCTGTTAGCTCAGGTTGGTAGGTATCTTTCATCTCCTGAATTCTGTTGGCCATCTCGGCAAAAAGGCAGGCATGGAATGCTTGCACTTCGTCTAAGAATTGAGCACAGGTCAATTGGATCTGGCCTTTTTGCGCGCTCCAGGCAGGAATATTGTTGATGCATTGCTGACGGTTATCCCAGCAGGCATAGATGTACAGGCCATTATTCCAGAACCAGAGCCCGAGTCCTGCTATCAAAGGACTTGCGCTAAGTTTCCGATCATACCACCAGCTTGATGCTCGCATATATGTGTCCCACATTTCTCTGCCAGCTTTTTCTTCTTCTTCTGTTTCTTCTTCTTCCTCTTCCTCATTTGCCTCGAATAAATTTTCCCATTGCCTGACTCGTTCCTGCCATTGATTCACCTGGTCTTCTGTCTCTAACATTTGCGCCAGCCTGGGAGGAAGCGGCTCAAGGATACGGGGTAAAATTTCCAGAAGGTCTTCCCAAAACCGGACGACATAATAGTCAGCATAAGGGAGAAACCTGGGTTCTCCCAGATCTTCCGCTTGCCAGTAAGCCAGAAGCTCCGGACTATAGCGGAAGATTTCATCATTCTCATTGACCTGCAACCAGTACCATCCTTCTGTCAGGCCAAACCAGTTCAGATAGAATTGTCCCTGATAGACCCAGGGGGTTACCTCGGAAAGTGCGCGCAATTGAAAATTGAAGAGCATACATAATCCCTCGTGACAAGATAAGAAGCTTCCATATTATAGGCTTCTCTTCTCGAAAGAATCCAGCAGACCATTCTGGAAGCCAGGACTTTCCTATGCTCGCCGAAAGCGGGGATGGGAAAGTCCTGTATTGCTCTCACAGAGATTGATTTTCCCCTCGCAGTACTGGTAAAGTGAAGGTATCAATGAGAAGGGATGTGGGGAGACATGAGTATATATAATCAGGCCACCATGCATAAGACACAATATGCTGATGGACAGCACATTGCTTGTGGCGATACAAACCCAGGGAATATCCAGCTACCCAGAACGCATACACGGCGCTCCTTTTTGAAGTGGGCTGGAGGCAAAGAGCAGGAACTCAAGTATATCCTACCCTTAATCCCGTCTTTTGATCGCTATTATGAACCTTTTGTGGGAGGTGGCGCGGTCTTCTTTGCGATCCAGGCAGAGAAAAAATATATTAACGACAAATCGTCCGAATTATGTAACCTGTACACAGCTATCGCGCAAAATAATCGAGACTTCTTTCATGCGCTGGATATGCTCCTGGATGGCTGGCAACAGCTAAGTAGACTGGTGGATAGTGAGGCCAGCACTCTCATTAAGATATACCAACCCTACTCTCTACATGAATGTTCAGCGGAAGAAATAGCCACTCATTTGCTGGTTTTCATTGCCTCGCATGCAAAAATCTTCGAGGGCATGTTTGAACCATTCTTTCCTAGAGGCCTTGAAAACTTTATGCGAGAACTTGAGAGAAACCTGCTAAGCAAAACACAGCGTATGCGGCGCCTGGAAGAGAAAAAATGGCGGCTACCTGAAGATGAGATTGTAGCCAATATAGAAAGTGCCTTGAAGAGTGCTTTTTATATGCATGTCAGGCATCTTTATAACCATATACACGCGTATACTATCCCGCAGAGTATGGCATCTGCCCTCTTCTTCTTTGTCAGAGAAAACGCCTATGCCTCCATGTTTAGATATAATCGTCGCGGCGATTTCAATGTGCCTTATGGAGGAATATCCTATAATCGCAAGAATTTAGCCCGCAAAGTCGCTTCCATGCAATCACCTGAGCTGCAAGCGCATCTGGCTACCACAGTGATCGATAATCATGATTTTGAGGTCTTCCTGCTGAAGCACGCTCCCCAAGCGGGAGATTTTATCTTCCTCGACCCTCCATACGATAGCGATTTTAGTACCTATGCGCGTAATGAGTTCACCATGCAGGATCATGAACGCCTGGCTGACTATGTGTTACATCGCTGCCAGGCGAAGTTCATGCTGGTGATTAAAAATACTCCCGCTATTCTCAATCTCTATACCCAGCCAGGCATCACGGTGAGATCATTTGCGAAAAAGTACCTGGTGAGCTTTCAGGATCGCAATGCCAGGGATGTGGAGCATCTGCTCCTCACAAATTACTGAGAGGCACTGCATTTCCAATGTTGACTAAATATTCACATTGTGGCTTTATTAATGAATTTTCTTTCATCATCCCGTAGCGCGTG
>JBDTHH010000288.1:0-3735 GCA_039937055.1 Ktedonobacteraceae bacterium
CCACTCGCCGGCAAACAGGACCATCCCGGCGCTCAGCGCCGCCGGCCACAGATGGCGCAGTCCGGCAGTGCCTCCGCTCATCGCCAGCGCTGCCAGCGCGAAGCCGACAGTCACGGGAGCCAGTACAAACGCGGTAGAGGCCCCCAGCGCGTTAGCGTTGAGCCCGGTCAGATTGGCTCCCAGCGTGATGCCCACCGCCAGGCCACCCCAGGGCACCGCCAGTTGTCCCAGCAGACCCAGCACGCACGCCTGCACGGCCTCGATACCCAGAGCGGTGAGCATGGGGATGATGACGACGACACCCACGCCAAACCCGCTGACCGATTCTATCAGCGGGGAGAGTCCGAGTACCAGCAACAACACCTGCACCTGGCGGTCAGGACAGAGCCGCGTCGTGGCATGGGCCAGCACGCTAATGTTGCCGCTCACGCGTTGTAGCTGGTAGAGGAGCAGCGCGGGGAAAAGCACATACAACACAGTCAACGATGTAGCTGCGCCCTGAGTGGCCGCCAGAGCAATCTGGGCGAGAGCCAGGTGGAATCCAGGGACAAACAGTGCCAGCGCAACCGCCGTCGCCAGGGTAGCCAGCCCTGCGCGCGCACCGCTCTGTTGCAGGAGCGCTAGGATGACGAAAGCGACGGCCAGGGGAACCATTGCCAGTACAACATTCATGAAAAACCCTATGAGAATGCCTCTCTCCGGTGTCTCAGACAACAGCATGCTCGGATCAAGCAGCCCCCTCTCTCAAAGCGAAGAGGGGGCCTCTGGCTTATGAAGAGAGGTGCGACCAAAATCGTTCTAAACAGGTATTGAATGGTTCTTCTGCTGCCTGCCTTCTCATGCTTCTCTCTCTGTTCAAGCACTTTCATCACATGAACAAGGGTCTGTTGAATATGCTGATGCACCGCACGAGCAGCGCGAACTGGATCGTTATTCTCTCCCTCTTGACAAATATACTATGTATTATGCATAATGTACAATATTATACTATGCTTTGTTCAGCTTCTAGATTCAGGTAACCTATGCTTAGGGGAAGCTGCTGCTGATATACTATCACAGACGTATGCTGAAGTTTGTCTTCTCGCCCGCTGAAAGCAAAGCCCCTCTCTGGCGGGATGTGTTGCCATGGGAAGACTATGATGATTGGGATAGCAGTTCAGTGTGGAGAGAGGAGCGAAGTCATGCAACTGGTTAGTTACCGCGTGCAAGGTCATATGGATGGAAACTGGCGTGCAGGTGTGGAACACGAGGGCCGCGCGGTGGATGTTACGGCTCTCTGGCACAATGGTGGCCATGAGACGACGACAAGACAACTCCTTGCTGCCGGACCTGTAACCCTGCGCGAGGTCTTCAAGCAGTAAAATCATCTGTATCGGCATCAATTATGCCGAACCACCAGGGTCAATGGGCAGGTGGTACAACATGCCAGCACTGCCACGATGATCTTTTCGGCGGCGCAGGTCATCGCGTTCCTCAGTTCCCTGATGACACTGGAGCCTGGGGACATCATTGCGACGGGCACGCCATCTGGCGTGGGGTTCAAACGTACTCCCCCTCTCTTTTTACAGGCTGGGGATGTCGCAGAAGTCGAGATCGAAGGCCTTGGTCAGTTGCGCAATCCCGTTGTGGCTGTTCGGATGTAAGTAAGCGTAGGGGTGAGCGTAACACGCTATAGAAGCAGAACAAAAAAGAGGTGAGTCCATCTCACTGCAGAGACAAGTCTCATTGAAGAGATGTCTCTCATCTCAACACCATGAGAGGAGAAAAGGCATGTCACACGTATCTGAGGACACGAGCAACATTCAGCCTACCTTGCACCACATCAATCTGAAGACGACGCGCCTTCAGGAGATGATTGCGTGGTACAGCACAGTAGTGGGCATGAAGCCAAACTACCACTTTCCAGGTGGAGCCTGGCTCACCAATGATGAGGCCAACCATCGCCTCGCGTTACTTGTCTCACCACAGTTGAGCGAGGACCCCGACAAGCTGATGCACACGGGCTTGCACCATAGCGCCTTCGAGTATGCCACATTTGATGATCTGCTGCATACCTACACGCGTCTGAAGACTCTGGGCATTGAGCCGCACGCCTGTCTCGATCATGGCATGACCACATCATTCTACTATGAGGACCCCGACGGCAACAGCGTCGAACTGCAAGTCGACAACTTTGGGAGCTGGGAGGAGTCGGGCGAGTGGATGCGCACCTCACCGCAATTCGCCGTCAACCCCATTGGCATGCCTATCGATCCCGATCAGATAGTGGCGGCTCACCAGGCTGGTGCCTCATTCGCAGAGATTCACCGCCGTGCCTATGCTGGTGAGTTTAAACCCTCTGGTCCTCTGGACTTGCATGTGCCACTGGGCGATCCACGCTCTCCTCTGTAGTCGTGGTGACGTGTGGAGGGCCACCCACAGGGTACAACTCTTTTACCCATGACCCTGGGCAGCATTTGTCCTCGAAGTGAGCACGAGGTACGTGTATTTTGTGGTGGCCCATATGGTTTGAGGTCATATGGCGTTCTACGCCATCCGATTACATCTATTTAAGAAGGAACACGTTTATGATACGAACAGGCATTCGCATGCTCCTCTCAGGCATCTTCATCGTTGGTGGCTGGGGAGCATTTAGCAATCCGGGCGCACGCCCCAAGAAGGTAGCTGCAGCAGGTATACCACAACCAGAGCAGGCAGTGGTGCTGAACGGCGCTGTCATGATATTTGCAGGTATCCTCCTCAGCCTGGGCATCGCGCCCAGGTTCGCCGCGACTCTTCTGATCGGCAGCATGATCCCGACGACGATTGTGGGCCATCCTTTCTGGCAAGAAGAGCCAGGTTCGGGCCGCGACAATCAGTTGATCCAGTTTCTCAAAAATCTTGGTTTGATCGGCGGGTTGCTGATGGTCCTCGTTGACAAGGGCGAAGACACGGAGTAGAGACGCCAGGTGCTCTCATGTTCCAGCCCTCTGTCAGGGGGATAATGTAGATCTCTGTCACGCTTCAATGCACCGGTGAGCCGCCCCCTGTCCGCGTAGAGATGCGGCTTGCCGCGTGCGTGTCAGGCATCCCTTGGGGTCAATAGCGGTCAAATAAGGAGAATGTCGGAAAAGGAGGTGTGATGAAGGGTGAGGTTGCGATGCTGAGGACGTTTGCGGCGGAAGCGGGTACAGATGTGCTGGGTGGGCTACCAGTACGACGCCTCGCCTGTGATCGTTGACGACAGCACGCCTCCTGGTTCTGATAGCCAGGACTATACGCCGACGGCCCGGCCGGGAGCGCGGCTGCCGCACCTGTGGCTGCCAGATGGAGCCTCACTCTACGATCGGCTGGGGAACGGGTTATCGCTGCTTCGGCTCCGCGACGATGGCGATGCGGGACCATTTGTGGAGGCCGCGGCAACCCGTGGGGTGCCGCTGGACTTGCTCGAACTGCGTGGTCAGACCCTTGAGGATCTCTATGGCCCCTCGCTTCTCCTCGTGCGCCCCGACCAGCATGTGGCCTGGCGCGGCACCTCGGTGGATCGGCGAACGGCGGGGGCAGTTATCGACCGGGTGCGTGGGCTTTGAGGGCCCACAGGTGACGACTGCGGCTTCTGCTGCTATGCCCACCTCTTTACCACTATGCGATAATAATGAAAATTCTCTCGCATAGTAGCGAAGCAAAGAAAGAGCATATCGTGTCAACACCTGTTCATTATCCAACCACCAGCTTAAAGCCCCATCGTGAGGAACC
>JBDTHH010000289.1:0-9404 GCA_039937055.1 Ktedonobacteraceae bacterium
CGACGAGATCATGATCTCGTCGGCGAACAGGCGGGCTTGTCAACCGCGCCCCTACCTCTCCTTCCCTCACTTTCCATGAGCCTGCAAAAACTTCCCCTGCGAAAGCCATCGCCCCTACGCGCACTCCCTGTCGTTGATGAGTATGCTCTTTGAGAGCAAGCATGCTTATACATCGATATATTTAGTTTTTATAACTCAGTACAATATAGAAGGTTACAGCTTTCAGTATGGTAGTATTTCGTTTTATGGGCAAAGATGTATTTACAAATATAGCGGGTTCGTTGCTTTCACAAGGTGGGGGAATAGAGATATGGGAGATATGGAGAAAAAATGTCAGATAGAAATGCCGCTTCAGCAAGATTTTATAGACATGTTTCCTCAAGAGTTGCATAGCAGTGTATCCAGAACGCATAAATCACAAGAGAAGCCGCGGCCATTTTTGCGCTACCTGCGTGAGATGTTTGAAATGATTCTCGGTCTCGGCCTCACGGTGCTAGCTACTTTGTTTATCCCAGGCAATTGGGTACCATCTGAACTCATTTTTTGCGTATTTTTTCTGCTTGTTTTCGCCATTGCCATCCGCTATCACACATTGACCGCGTATAGCGGCAGTCTACTTGCGGGGGTAAGCTACACGGTACTGCTCTGGTGGCGTCCAGAATTATACACGCCTTCTGACCTACGTTCCGTGTTGATAAGAGCTTTTTTACTGCTTATCTGTGGTGTGCTTACGAATGATCTGCTACGTACCCAACACCGGCGATTCATAATGGCAGAACAAAAGCGGGTAAGCCTGGAGACGGAACTACAGGAAACTCGCCATAAATATCAAATGGCTCTGACGATTAACACAGAACTGGAACAGCAGATAGCCGGGCAAACCACGACAGTGATCACCATCAGCGACCGGATGGCGCAACTCTGGAGACTCAAAGGCCACAAGCGCTATACCGCCCTCCTGGACACCATAATGCATACTCTTGGGGCCCAATCCTGTGTATTATACCTGCACCTGAAGGGCAAGATGATTTTATACGCGTCTCAACCAGCAGGAGCGCATAACTACTCCCCCGTCTTGAATCAGGATGACTTATTGATTAGCGGCGTTATCCGCCAGCGCCGGGTGTGTACCATCCGCGATGTGCTGACGCAAGAGCAGGTGGTATCACAGCAGAGCGCAGTCATGGCGGGTCCGCTGCTTGATGACCGTGGGCATATCACAGGGATAGTGATTATCGATAGTATCCCTATGTTGAAGTTTACGCCTGGCGCGGTTCGTCTTTTCAGTTCCATTCTGCAGATGGCATCCCTTATACCGCACGTAGCTGTATTTGAGGAAGAAAGCGATCAAGATATGCGTCGCTCCCTGGTCTCCTTCGTGCCAACGCAACACAGTATTCCAGTAATAAAGATGCACTGATGTAGGATGAGAAGCATGCAAAAGAGACACGTGTGGTATCGATTTCATGGCCGGGCTGGCCAGGCGCTTTTCATCTTTGGTCTGCTAGGAGAGAGCGCCATTGGCCTGCAGCTCTTGACCGGAGCAAGTATGCAGCTACTCCTGCTGCACGTCCCTATGACGCTTCTCTGGGTATCAGGCATTGGCCTTATGAATATACATGATGAGCAGAAGGTGCGCATAGGTCGTATACACATCCATAAATTGAGCATCGTGGCCCTGCTTCTCAGTTGGTGTACGTTCCCAGGCTTTGGAGCACTCTCATATAGCATTGCCCTGTTTACCGCCAGATTTCTGGATCCGGGCGCAACCCCGGAAACACTGGGAATAATAAGTTCGCCCCACACAGTATCGCCAGCATTGGACATGGAAATTCAGCCGTTGATCGATGTACTGGCGGCATCAGATCCTGATATGAAGCGTGCGGCCGTTGCCGTGCTCAGTCGTCAAGTCAATCCAGGGGGCATTCAATTACTCCGGCAACTGTTAGCTGATGTTGAGCCAGACATTCGTAGCGATGCATCGATCGCATTAACCCGCTTTGAGGAAAAGCTCGCCAGTGAACTCAACGCCTCCCTGGCACTATGGGTAGTCAATCCCGACCCGCAACGCACGCTCAGCCTCGTTGATCAGTACTATGCATATGCTTGTAGTAATGTGCTCGACGAGATAAGTCAAAGCTGCTATCTTGCCAAAGCGCGCGATCTATTACAGCAATATATCACCCAGGATAGTACGAAAGCTGATGTCTGGTTGATGCTGGCACGCATTCGCCAGCTTCTCGGTGAGACAGTGGAAGCTATGCAAGATGTTCGTACTGCCCTCCAGCTTCACCCTCTGTCTGAGGAGGCATACCAACTGGCAATGGAGCTGGCCTTTCGCTTACATGAGTGGGGGCTGCTCATCTCCCTGGCTCACGAGGGCTTGAGAACATTGCCCGCGGCCTCAGAGGTGAGAACGACCCTCCAGTCGTGGGTGACACTGCAGCAAGGATTACAGGAAGGAGGAGTGCATGACTGATATTTGCCTGATAGTCGAAGGCGCTTATCCCTATGTCACGGGTGGAGTGTCGAGTTGGATTCAGTCCCTGGTGACCCATTTGCCCGATATATCCTTTGCCGTTGTGCATATCGGCGCCGTACCCGACCCTCAACGCAAGGTAGCATACCAGATGCCGGGCAATGTCGTGGAGTTCCATGAAGTCTTTATCAATGACGTTAGCCGGGTGCGCAAGCGGAAAAGCCGAACATATGCGGCCTCTGCCTGGGATGAGTTATATATTTTGCATACATCCATGACAACCGGGAAGCCGTATGCTCCAGAGCGTTTACACTCTATGCTGCGCCAACCAGGTTTTGCCGGGTTGACTTCATCAGATCTTTTTTATGCCTATGAAAGCTGGGAACTTCTGGTCAAGCTGTATGAACTCTATGCCCCTGAACTGTCGTTTGCGGATTTCTTCTGGACGTTTCGTTTTAGCTATTTGCCGATTTTTTCCCTCTTCGAGGCGGCTTTGCCCCAGGCGCATGTCTATCACGCCATCAGCACCGGCTTTGGCGGTCTTCTCGGCGCACTGGGAAAGATGCGCACCGGCCGGCCTTTTCTGATCACGGAGCACGGCCTCTACACGCGGGAACGCGAGATCGAGATCATCCAGTCTGCCTGGATGGGGCGCCTGGTCGCAAGTTATCGCATTGATAAACGACGTATGAGCTTTTTCCAGCAATGGTGGTTCAATCTCTTTCTCTTCTTAGAAAAGCTCAGCTATGATGCAGCGGATGCCGTTATTTCCATAGCCGGTATCAACCAGAAATATCAATTGAAGCGTGGGGTCGATCCCCAAAAAATGCGGCTTATCCCCAACGGCATCAACATCCAGCAACTGGCCCATCTTCGGCGGCCAGAAGAGCAGGCCTCGCAAGCAGACAGTTTCCTGGTCGGTTTTGTGGGCCGTGTGGTGCCAATTAAAGATGTCAAAACATTTATCCGCGCTCTCAAGATCGCCAGCCAGACTATTCCCAATCTGCAAGCCTACCTGGTCGGTCCTACCGAAGAAGATGCGACATACTTTCAGGAATGCCAGCGACTCGTCGAAATGCTGGATCTGGCATCTGTTCTACATTTCACAGGTTCAGCGGATGTGAAGGAATATTACAGCCGGCTTGATGTCTTAGTATTGACCAGCCTGAGCGAAGGGCAACCACTGGTGATCCTGGAGGGAAATTGCGCTGGTGTACCGGTGGTGGCGACCGATGTCGGCGCCTGTCGTGAATTGCTGACGGGCATCTCCCCCGAGGACCAGGCCCTGGGGGCAAGTGGCCTCATAACCCATGTTGCCAGCCCACAAGAGACCGCTGAAGCCATCGTACAACTCTGGCGCAATTCAGACATGCGTGCGAGCATGGGACGCGCCGGCCGAGAACGCACGCGCCGCTACTATCGCCAGGAGCAACTCTATCATTCCTATCAACAACTCTACCACCGGTATATATCGTCAAAGGGGCACAAATAAACTATGGCAGGAATCGGATTTCGTTTGCGGCACCTGGTAGCGAAAGGTTCATACCTTGAAGCAACCGCTGCCTATGTTTCTTCTGGGATCATTACCACTGGCCCCTGGCTGTCAGGAGTGATGGCGCTGGTGGTACTCAACATTTCTACTGCACGGTATCTTCACAATACTGACCGTACGTTGCTCTTTGCTACCGTTGTTTCCACATTTGCTGCCAGCCTGCTCATAGTTGGTGGCTTGCAACTGCCCGTCACACGCTACCTGGCCGATCGCCTCTATCTCGAGGATACTGCCAGCGTTGCGCCAACATGTACAGGCGTGCTCTGTATGACCCTCCCTTTCTCCATTATCGCACTATGCTTTTTTCTGGTTGCCCCATTTGATATACGCTATCGCCTCCTGGTAGCCACACTCTTTTTAACCTTGAGCCTGACCTGGATGGTGATGCTCTTTCTTTCGGCCGCACGCGAGTACAGGCGCATTGTGCTGATTCTGACGAGTTGCTATGTACTGGGCATCGCGGCATCCATCCTATTGGGGCAATTATACGGACTTCTGGGGGGGCTGGCGGGATTCACGTTTGGACAGATGACCTGTCTCTCGTTACTGCTTACCAGCATCTATCTGGAGTTTCCCTCCAGCCAGACCATCAATCTGGCCTATCTGCGCTATATCTTCAAGTACTGGGATTTATTCCTCATTGGCACATTATACACCTTCGGTATCTGGGCAGATAACTTGATTCTTTGGGGTTCTTCCAGAGGCCAGGTGATTTCCGGTTTTTATCATCTCTTTCCTCCCTATGATACTGCTAAATTCGTGGTATCTCTCTCAATCGTGCCTGCCCTGACGATTTTTATGATCCATGTGGAGACCAACTTCGATCAGCACTACCAGAACTATTACCGCCTCATTGGCGCTAATGGTACGTTGCGCGACCTGGTTCGCGCCAGGGAAGGCATGCAAGGGGCAGTCCGAACGGGATTAGGGACGATCCTCAAAGTGCAGGGCCTGGTAGCACTCTTCCTATGCCTGGTAGCACACGACATCGCGGCGTTTGTTGGGCTAACACCCGACTGGGTGCCGCTCCTGCGTTTAGAACTACTCGCATGCACGGCCCAATTCTTCGTATTCGCTGCCATGGTACTCCTGTTGTATCTTAACAGGCGACGCGCGACGCTGCTTTTCCTGGCAGTTTTCGCGCTCTGCAATATCGCCTTGACGCTGGTAGCGGTGGACCTGGGCGATGTCCGTTTCTACGGCATTGGCTACCTGGGGGCATCCTTTCTAGGAGCTATCTTTGGATGGTTCCTGCTCAACGACCGGCTCAAGCGCCTGGAGTTTCTGACGTTTATGGCTCAGTACTAGGGGAAAGGCTTTTCCCCGGAGGAGCAGGACAACGTCCTGCTCCTCAACCTTAATGTTTAGTGGAAAGGGTTAACACCATGAAATGGTACGATCACAAGGCTATCCGCGCTTTCGGCCTTCTGGCCGTTATAAGCTTCTGCCTTGTCATTCTATCGGTAACGCCGCTATTAGCGGCCGGTCCTACAAAGGGTATAAAGCCACAGAATAGGACACATTTGAGAAAGGGACCTCCTCAAGTGCCAAATGCACAGACGCATCCGCTGCATCTGCCCAGTAATCCACCCAAACTGGTCACGTTTGATCCAGTCTCTCAGCAAGAAAATCCCATCACCAGCAAGTGGGCTGCGAGGAAAACGGCGGCGCCGGCGGGTGCAGTTTCTCACACGGCGGGCACGTGCTCGTCCTCAACAATTGATCTGAAGGTACTGGTCATCTCCGCCGATGGCAACGAAAGTGATCTGCCAGCTATCAAGCAGGCATTAGATTACCTGGGAGTACCCTACACTGTCTATATCGCCTCCCAGACGCCTGGCGCCTTGACGCCTGACAAGTTAAGCACGGGCTGCCATGGCTATTATCAGGGCGTCATACTTACCAATGGCCTGCTGGCCTACTACAACGGCAGCGCCTGGGCGAGTGCGCTCTCGCAGCAGGAATGGACCGATTTATGGAGCTACCAGGCATCCATGGGGGTACGCGAACTTAGTTGGTATACGTATCCCAGCCCTGATTTCGGCTATCAATGGCCAACTTCGGCAATTGATACCTCCCAGACTCCAGTCCCTGTCAACGTGACAACACAGGCGCAAGCCGCCTTCCCCTACCTGAATACAGGGAACTCCATTGCGATCCAAAATGCCTATGCCTACCTGGCGCAGCCGCTCACCGATGGTGCTACCACTGTCGTCTTGAGCGACACGAACGGCAATGCCCTGGCCGCGGTACGCAGCTATACAGATGGGCGACAGGCGCTTTCCCTGACGTTTGATAGCAACCCCTATCTCATGCACAACATAGTGCTGTCCTATGGCCTGGTCAACTGGCTGACGCAGGGCCTGTTCCTGGGGTCGCGGCATGTCTACATGTCGGCACAGGTCGACGATGCCTTCCTTGATGACAGTGAGTGGATACCCAGTACCCCCTGTGGCACCATTGGCGATAACCTCACTACCAGCTACCGCATCACGAATAGCGACCTGCAAGCGACAATTAACTGGCAACAGGCCACGAGAGCCTCGGCAGTATCGGCCAATACCAGGCTGTCGATGGCCTTTAACGGCTATGGGACGGTTCCGGGTGTGTATTCGCCCGATACGCTCACGCCATTCGCAACCACCAACCAGTCCACTTTCAACTGGGTCAGCCATACCTACGACCATACCAACCTGGATGGCATGAACTACGCGGACGCCAACACCGAAATCACGAAAAATAATGCTGCCGCGCGCCACCTTGGCTTGACGAACTTCAGCAAGCGCAATATGGTTACACCGGCTGTTTCTGGCCTGACCAACCCGAACTTTCTGCAGGCGGCCTACAACGATGGCCTTCGCTATCTGGTGACGGATACCTCTATACCGGCGTACAACAATCCCTCACCCAACGCGGGGATCTACAATACGTACCAGCCTGCGATTCTAATGATTCCGCGCCATCCGACCAACCTGTTCTACAGCGTCTCGACGCCTGACGAATGGGCGGCCGAATATAACTGCATCTACGCCAGTTACTGGGGGCGCAATCTCAGTTACCAGGAGATCCTGGATAAAGAAAGCCAGATGCTCGTCACCTATATGTTGAAGGGTGAAATGGACCCCTGGATGTTCCATCAGATCAATCTGCGGGCCTATGATGGCGTGCATTCGCTGCTGAGCGACCTGCTTGATCTCACCCTGCAAAAGTATCAGCAGTACTATACTCTGCCTATCCTGAACCCGACAATGGATACGCTCGGACTGACAGTCGCCCATTGGATGCAATATACCAACGCTGGCGTGACGGCGAGCGTCATCCCCGGTGTATCGATTACGATCAGGGCACAGCGAGCCGCAACAGTTCCAGTCACGGGATTGAACATCCCCGGCTCCGAAGTGTACGGCGGCCAGCACATTTCATATGTCCACCTGGCTGCTGGTCATTCAGTGACGCTGCCATTGATCTGAAGAGTAACGTTCACCAGGTAAAGCGAACACACTATGTGGCTCCTCATCTCCTGACTATGGCGATGAGGAGCCACATAGTGTGTCCAGTTCTACCAGGGTAGATAGAAGGAAATTGATGCAATCACCCGCTTTGGATCCGGCGAAGGGCGAGAGTTCGCGGCGCCCCTGGAGCGCCGTGCAAAACTGGGCCTGCTGGTTAAACAGTCCTGACCTCAAGCTGCTAAGCACAACAGATTTCGAATTGGTCGTCATCGATTACTCCGCGGATGGCTCTCATAAAAAAGCCTTTACCTCCAGACAGATCAACGAACTGCGGCGCGCCCCATGCCAGCGGCGCGTTGTCTCCTACCTCAGCATTGGACAGGCTGAGTCCTACCGCTGGTATTGGCAGCGCGCATGGCAGAAAGACGCTCCTGCATGGCTGGGTCTGCCCGATCCCGATTGGGAACAAAACTACTGGGTCCACTACTGGGACCCGGCCTGGCAAGATCTTATCTATCGCTACCTCGATGCCATCCTGGCCGCGGGTTTTGATGGCATCTATCTTGATCGCATCGACGCGTACCAGGAGAGTTACGCGGCCGGCCATGAAGAGGACATGGTGCAGTTCGTAGCCGCTATCGCCCAGTATGCACGCTCGCGAGTACCGCCAGGCGAAGATTTCGGCATCATCGTGCAAAATGCTGAAGAGCTGGCAGCGCGCCACCCGGACTACCTGCGTCTCGTCACAGGCATTGGTCGCGAGGAGGTGTATATCCGCGCCACCAACCAGCCAACTTCGTCACGCGAACGCGCCAGGGTCGAACGCCACCTCAATCTCTTCCGGCAAAACAGCCGCGACAAGCTCGTGCTGACACTCGATTATGGCGACCGCCCAAATCTGATGCGCACCACCTATAAACGAGCGCGGGCCAGGGGGTACATCCCTTACGTGAGCTGTGTTGCCCTGGATCGCCTTCAAATAAACACGAACTGCGAACCTCAAGGATAGGGGTGTGGTACAATAAGGGAAGTATCACGATTATGGATTGCTGAAAAGGCCGCTACACTATGACCACCACTGGCATATGGCAATTCTGCCTGCTCTTCTTCGCGGCGCTGCTTGGAGGGGCACTGAACTCGGTCGCGGGGGGCGGCAGCTTTATTTCCTTTCCCGCGTTGATCTTCACGGGTGTGCTGCCCATCCCTGCGAACGCCACCAGTACCGTCGCGCTCTGGCCCGGCTCCATCGCGAGCATGGGGGCCTATCGCAAGGAACTTGTGGAGCAGTATCGCCTGCATCGCGCGTTCCTGCTTGTGCTCAGCGGCACCAGCCTCATCGGCGGAGAGATCGGCGCGCAACTCCTGCTGCACACGCCGCCGGCAACATTTGTGATCCTGATCCCTTACCTGTTGCTGCTAGCCACCCTGTTATTCACCTTTAGCGGAAACATTACCCACTGGTTGCGCACACGCCGAGCCCCCGCTTCCCCGGAGCCGGAGGTCGCAGCGCCGAAAACGCCCTGGCTCCGGCTGACCGGGATCTCGCTCCTGCAGTTCATCATCGCCACATACGGAGGCTACTTTGGCGGCGGCATCGGCATCCTGATGCTGGCGACGCTGGGCCTGATGGGCATGGAGAATATCCACGAAATGAACGCCCTCAAGACGCTACTGACGAGCTTCATTAACGGCGTCGCCGTGGTCACCTTTGCCCTCAGGGGAACCGTAGTCTGGCCCCAGGCGATCTTGATGGTGGTGGCCGCGATCATCGGCGGCTACGCCGGTGCGTATTACGCGCGCAAGATCGATCAGCGCTGGGTGCGCTTCTTTGTGATCCTGGTCGGCTTCAGCATGACGCTATATTTCTTTGTGCGCACATATTATCCGTAGCGCGTGGCTTGCCTCGCCGTCTCTGTGGTTA
>JBDTHH010000290.1:0-4085 GCA_039937055.1 Ktedonobacteraceae bacterium
AATAAGATTATTGGTCCAAGGTCAATGGTCCGTCGCTCTTTACCCTTAGCTCCAAGCGGCCCAACGTTCAATGATATCCATTTCACAGGGGAAAGCTTGCGTGAGAAGCCTGCAACACATCACTTATTAGGATGGCCCGCCTATCTTTGTTCTCTAGATCGGGGCAGTTCCCTGCATCATCTTCCCCACATCTGACATCCAATCTGACATCTTATCCGCCAGACACCAACAGATTTTGACTCATCTCCGTAGATAGAACCCTGTATTGAAGCGCTCTCAGGAGATAGCAAATTGATACGATGGATGACAAAGGGAGGGTTTCCTAAACCACCGGTCGTCGATTCGAATCCAACGAGGTGTCTCACAGTGAGACACCTCCCTGCACCTCGCACCTGGACCTCACATAACCAGCGGGCCAGAGATAAACACGTTTCCTGAGAAATTTGCCCGAAAGGATCCATATACATTTAAATCAATTAAAATATCTTTCGTTACTCACAAAGGTATTGCGCTTCTCGTGGCTGGGTGAGCCAGGCTCTCAGAACAGCCAATGGAGCCATGATGATGTGGCGCCATTCTTTCTGCCCTGGAGGAGACAGAAAGACGCGACTCGTGCGAAAAACCAGGGGGCGCTTGGCAATGGGAGAGAAGGCATTGTCCATCCCCGCGCTCTGTTGTTTTTGCGAGATGATGACGAAGCAAACACCACTAGCATTCCAGATGTCTCACATTGGCTCTTGTATCAGACATGTCCCTCAGATACGCTGTATGTGAATGAAACCGTCAGAAGGAGAACGCCATGATGCGTAGACGTGGTTTGCTTGAAGTGGTTCAAACGAATGCATGAGCATGCTGTGTTCATCCGCGCATGTTGGGTGCTTCTCATTCTTGAAAGCTCCTTTTTTCCAACACTAGGACATTTTTCTCATATCTTCTCTAGACAGAGAAAACGATCTAAATACAATAAAAGATGCCTATAGATAACGAAGAGGAAAAATATCATTTGACGTATCCGCTGGGAGGACGTATACTTCTGAGCAATCAGGACAGGGTCCGCTCATACCAGAGGGCAGGCGGAGGCACGCAACGGAACGTGAAGCGAAGCCGGATGAGATGACGAGCGTGGCTTGCTCCTGCTCCCACACAGGTGGCATTGGCGTTTTTTCTGGTGTATTATAGAAGGAGCGCTCGACAAGAGACGTTGGCAGACGACGGTGTGGAGAAAGACAGCAGGCGGAGCGAACTGTTCCGTGTTTTCTCCCCAGGGACAGAAACACCAGGACCATCACAGACACAGAAAGGAACAATGTGAGTGGTATGGGCAAACGAGCCAATGGTGAAGGAACCGTCTACCAGCGCAAGGACGGACGATGGGTGGCTTCCATCGTCCTTGAAAACGGCAAGAGGAGATCGCTCTACTGTAAAACGCAGCGCGAGGCGATCAAGGAGGTGCAGCAAGCGAACCTGGCGAAGGACCAGGGGACGCTCATGATGACAGAAGACCAGACGGTGAGTGCCTTTCTTACCTCCTGGTTGCATGAAACAGCGCGACCGAATGTCCGAGAACGCACCTATGAGCGGTATCGGGATCTCATCGAGCTGCACATCCTGCCCACGCTCGGACAGGTAAAGCTGCGAAAGATAGCGCCACAGCAGCTTCAACGGCTCTACAATCAGAAACTGGCAGAGGGCTATGCTCCCCAGACGGTGAAGCATATCCACCGCGTCTTTCATCGAGCCCTGCGTGACGCAGTACGCTGGCAATTAGTGGCGCGCAATATCTGTGATGCCGTGGATGCGCCGCGTGTGCCCAAGAGAGAAATGCAGGCGCTCTCCAGTGAGCAAGCGCAGCAGTTTCTGGAAGCGGCTCACGGTGATCCCCTGGAAGCGTTATACGTGCTGGCGCTCACGACGGGCATGCGGCAAGGGGAATTACTCGGGCTCCGTTGGGAAGATCTGGATCTCGTTCGTGGAACCGTGCAGGTGAGGCGAACGATTGTGCGTCTCCCCAGAAAGGGCTTTGTCGTGTCAGAACCCAAGACGCCGAAAAGTCGGCGAAAAATCCATCTGACTCAGCTTGCCGTGGAGGCGCTCACCCACCATCGTCTTCGGCAACACGAAGCTCGCCTCGCCGTTGGACCGGCCTGGGACGAGCAAGGATGGGTCTTTTGCAATACGGTGGGCCGACCAATTGAGGTCGGAAATATGATTCGGCGGTCATTTCGACTGATTTTGGGAAAGGCCGGGCTTCCAATGATGACGTTTCACCAGTTACGGCATTCAGCAGCCAGTTTATTGCTTGCTATGGGGGTGCATCCCAAGATTGTGCAGGAGCGGTTGGGCCATAGTCAGATTATGGTTACCCTGGATACCTATTCGCATGTGCTTCCCTCCTTGCAGGAAGAGGCAGCACAGCGTTTAGATCAGCTTCTCTCACCCCGCACCCCTGCCTCCGAGCGTATTGAGCGCGGCTAATCCATTGGATGTCAGATAAGATGTCAAGACGACACGGGGAAGGTTCTCACGCCACACACGGAAGAATACACTCGCCTGGGAGGCGGGTCTACGAAGAGCCGATGGCCGGACTTGAACCGGCGACCGGCGGTTTACAAAACCGCTGCTCTACCACTGAGCTACATCGGCATATCGCCCGCACTATACCACGTTGGCAAAATAGAGTCAACCCCCTTGGCAAAGCCCTGATTTGCTCGCACTGGGTACCATGTCAAATGAACAGGGGGTCAGACGTTCGATATCCAGTCTTCGGCATGGGGCAGCAAGAGTCCCTGGCGGGGAGCATCGTCTGTTTGCTCTACGGGTGGGGGATTGCTGGGGCGAAGTTGCAACAGGGCTTCAAGCTCGGCACGCCTGTAGAGACGCTGCCGTTTGATGCCCTGCTTGTAGCTTCTCAGCACGCCCCGGCTCACATAGGTATACAGGGTCGATAACTTCACGCCCAGCAGGTTACAGGCCTCGTTTCCATCCAGGTAGGTTTCGCCGTTTAGCTCGATCATCGCTGCCCTTCTTATAAGATGTGCTCCCCTATAGCGGTATATTATACGCGTCTTCCTCCTTAAATAATAGAGGGCTGCACACGTTTTGTCAATGCAAGCGACCCTACGCGTGCGAGGGAGCAAGGCAAGAAAGCGTCAATGCAAACCATACAGCACATAGCCCGTGCCCGCAGCCAGCAGCAGGATGATCACGATATTGACGCGGCCCGTCATGCTGAGACCGAAGGCGGCGAGGCCGATGAGCAGACCCTTCCAGTCAGGGGACTGCTTCATAATCGACCAGACCACGGCGATCAGGATGCCAACGACCGCCACCGAGATACCGCGCATCATGCCCTGTACCCAACGTTGGTCCTCCATACGCCGGTAGAGGGCGGCGAGGCCCAGCACCAGAAGGGGGGGAATGGTAATCGCCAGCAGCGCCAGAGCCGCGCCCAGGTAGCCATAGGTGAGATAGCCCAGGCTGATGACCCATAGGCCGTTGGGCCCCGGACTGAGCTGGCCGATGACGATGGCCTGCCCGAAATTGGTCTCGCTGGCCCAGCCATTCGCGAGGAGGTCCTGGTGCAGGCTGGGGAGATTGCTAAACCCGCCGGTGGAGAAGAGCGAGGCTTTAAGGAACGTGAGAAAGTATGTGACAGGCTCCTTCACCTTATAGCTCCTCTCGCGCTGGTGGCTGTGGCTGCATGCTAGCCGTCGCGGGTGGGTTTCTGAAAAGAAGCACGCCGGCCAGCGCCGCGCCAATGATCAGCAGGGCCACCGGCACCTTGAAAATAATGACCGCCGTGCCAACCACCATGATGATCAGGAGCGTTATCACCAGCCTGAAAATGCCCTCCTGGCGTCCCTGCTTCAACAGGGGTTGGAAGAAGCGCACGGCGACCACCAGCATGATGCCGCCCGTGGCCGGCACGACGCCATGCAGCATAGCCTGAATCGCGGGCAACCTCTGGACCACCTGGAAACCGGCGGTGAGCAAGCAGGTGATCGCGGCACTGGGCAGCAACAACCCGGCCAGCGAGGCCGCGATACCCCGGACACCGCCAAGCTTACGCCCGATGAGCACCGTCA
>JBDTHH010000291.1:0-3089 GCA_039937055.1 Ktedonobacteraceae bacterium
GAGATCGCTTGCGCCAGGTGTTTCTCCAGGCGTCAGAGCAGTTGATCGCGCTGCTGGAAGAGGAGCATGACTACGATGCCGCCATCAAGGTGGCCCGGCGACTTCTGCGCCATGATCCCCTGCAGGAAGCCATGTACCGGCAGCTTATGCGCCTGTATGCTTTGCAAGGTGACCGAGTGGCCGCGCTGCGCGTGTACCATACCTGTGTTACGATTCTGGAGCGCGAGCTAGCGACAGAACCAGGTGAGGCCACACGTCAGGCCTACGAATCTCTGTTGCAGATGGATACGGCCTCACCTGCCAGGTCCACCTCGCGCACGCCGCGCGCCACAGGAGCGCCACTGGTAGGTCGCAAAGTCGAGTGGCGGCGCCTGCAGGAGGCATGGCGCAAGGCCACGGGCGGGCGCCCACACATCGTGATTCTCAGCGGGGAGGCGGGCATCGGCAAGACGCGGCTGGCCGAGGAGATCGAGGCCTGGGTCAGCCGGCAGGGTATGGCGACGGCCAGCGCGCGTTGTTACGCGGCGCTTGGCTCCCTGGCCTACGCGCCCGTAACCACCTGGCTCCGCAGCGATGCGCTGCGAGCGGGTCTTGCCACCCTTGATCCTGCCTGGCTCACCGAGGTCGCCCGGCTGGCGCCGGAGGTGCTGACCACGCACCCTCACCTGCCTCAACCCGCTGCTATGACGGAGGGCTGGCAGCGCCAGCGCTTCTTTGAGGCGCTGGCCCGCGCCGTGCTCGCCGCTCCCCAGCCACTGTTGCTCTTGCTTGATGACTTGCAGTGGTGCGACCACGAGACCCTGGAATGGCTGCAATACCTGCTGAGTTGCGAGCCACAGGCACGCCTGCTCCTTATCGGTACAGTACGCGCGGAGGAGACCCTGCCTGGGCATCCTCTGGTGGCATTTTTGAGCGCCCTGCAACGCGATGGCCTGGTGACAGAGATTGCGCTTGGGCCGCTCACGACGATGGAGACAACTTCACTGGCCGAGCATACACTGGGCCAGCAGCTCGATCCCGCCGTGGGTAGCGCGCTCTATCGCGAGACAGAGGGCAACCCACTATTTGTCGTCGAGATGGCGCGAGCAGGGACATTGGCACGGCAGCAGCCGGAGCAGCATGCTCTGGGGCGACCACTCCCACTGCTCACGCAATCTGCCTCAACGCTTCCGCCAACGGTGCAGACTGTGCTGGCGGCACGGCTCGCGCAACTCTCTGCGCAGGCCCGTAATGTGGCGAATGTGGCCGCCGTCATCGGGCGCGAGTTCGCATTCCCGGTGCTGGCGCGGGCCAGTAGAGAGAGTGAAGAGCATGTCGTGCGCGGGCTGGATGAACTCTGGCAGCGGCGTATGGTGCGTGAGGCCGCGGCTGAGACCTATGATTTTAGCCACGACAAGCTGCGCGAATTGATCTATACTTCCCTGAGTATGGCATACCGGCGCCTGCTGCACCGGCGTATCGCAGAGGCGTTCGAGGATATGTATGCTAGCGACCTGGATGCGGTCAGTGGCCAACTCGCGGCTCACTTTGAACGCGCCAGTCTTCCTGAACAGGCCATTCGCTACTATCACCAGACTGGTAAGGTGGCTATGGCTATCTATGCCAATGCGGAGGCTCTGAGCGCTTTTGAGCGCGCCGCCGCCCTCCTGGAAGCCGGCCCATCAGGCCATGCGCCAGGAGCGCGGTCGTGGGAGAGCGCCGTCCAGGTATATGAGTCGCAGGGAGATATCTCTGTGACGACGGGTTATCTTCGGGAAGCCCGGCAGGCCTATCAACGGGCCAGGAGCGCTCTACCGCCCCAGGAGTCGGTCTGGCAGGCACGTCTGCAACGGAAGATGGCGAGTACCTGGAATCAGGCCTCCGCCAATCCCCACGATACTCTTCCCACCAATGCCCGCCAGGCGTTTCAGGAAGCGGAACACATCTTAGCACGCGCCGCAGACCAGGCGAGTCCGGCCTGGCAACAGGAATGGATCGAGCTTCAGTTTGCCCAGATCTGGCCGTTGCGTGGGTCGGAAGACGACATGACGGCTACGATCGCCAGGGTCCGGCCCATAGTCGAGCAGCATGGCACGCAGGAGCAGCGCGAACTTCTCTACTATGCGCTGTCCATGCGTGAACTCATTCGCGCTCGCTATATAATCCCGGAATCGAGGATTGCCTTATTGCGCCAGACAGTGGCAGCGGTGCAGCAGACTGGGAACAAAAGCAAGCTGGGGATTCTTCATCTGACGTTTGGTACTACCCTCCTGTGGTCCGGCCATCTCGATGAAGCGGAGGAGCAGCTTGGGAAGGCGCTACAGGTGGCAGAACAACTCGATCTTGCCTGGCTGCACATGCGTTGCCTGACGTTTTTGCCGTTCATCTCCAGGAAACGAGGGCAGGTAGAGCAGGTGCGCAACCTCATCACGCGCACCCTGGCAAAGTCAGAGGGAAGAAAGAACAGCGTTCTCATGGGCCATCGTGCGTGGGTAGCCTGGCGAGAGGGCAACCTGGCCGAGACCGAGGCCTATGGTCGGGCAGCATTAGAGGAGAGCCAGGCCCAGCAGGAGAGCGATATATTTCGCTGGGTAGGTATCTGGCCTCTTCTTGGTGTGGCGCTCGCGCAGGAAGGCTATGCCGAGGCCATAGATTATGCGCGCATGCTGCTGGAGCCGGCACAGCAACCCCCTCCTGAAGCGCTACGCAGCTTACTGGAAGCGGCGTTGCACGCCTGGGATACTGGCCTGCAAGAGGAGGCGCGTGTGCTACTTCAACAAGCCATGCCTCTTGCAGAGCAGATGGGCTATCTCTAGAACCTCCTCCCGCGTAGGGCCGGGGCGCAGGCGAGCGCATACGTTGATACTCAAGAGGAGCGAGATACGACAGAGGGGGCGAGATGGCGGCGGTGGAGCAGGGCGCAGGCAAGCGGCGCCCGTACACGAAAGACCAGACGCTGCTTTCTCCCACAGATCCCTCCCCCGGCTGCTCTGCCTGATTTCGCGTACGGGCGCCGCTTGCCTGCGCCCAATAGGCGTCAAGTGAAGGCATCGCTTGCAGAAAGCGAGCGGCGTCTCCGTAGGGCGTGGCTTGCCTCGCCAGTCGGCCCG
>JBDTHH010000292.1:0-2981 GCA_039937055.1 Ktedonobacteraceae bacterium
ATCTACCAGTTTCACTTCCTGGTGATCAAGCTCTGGGAGATGAGCGCCGCTGACCTGGTGCAGGCGCATCTGCCAGGCATTCTGGCGCTGCTGCCTTTAACGAAGGACGGCAAAGATCGCGAGGTCATTGAAGAGATGATCACGCGGTTAGAAGCGCAAGAGAAGCATGAAGTGCTCTCGTTAGGTTACCTGCTGGCCGCTCTGACCTGGAACCAGGCAGAGGAGCAGCAATGGCTTAAAAGGAGGTTCAAGATGTTGTACGACACCTTACGCGAGTCATGGGCCTTCAAGGAGATCTGGCAAGAAGGCGAAGAGGTAGGACTGGAGAAAGGTCTGAAGGAGGGCCTGAAGAAGGGTCGCCGCGAGGGACTGAAAAAGGGTCGCCAGGAGGGACTGAAAAAGGGTCGCCAGGAGGGGGAGGTAGTCGCGCTACAGAAAGCGGTGCTTACGCAGGTCGAAAAACGCTTTTCCGGTCTCTTGCTCCTGGCGCAAGGTACTGTGCCTACGCTGTCACATCTGGCGGTCCTCGAACAGATGCTGCTTGGTATCAGCATGGCGCAGACGGCAGAGGATGCTCAGGCTGTCTTGCTTGAGAAGAGCGAGAAGGGGCAACATTAGCGGGCGAGAACCTGCGCAGAGCATTATGGTGAAAGGTAGAAAGTGCTGACGTGTCCATTCAAGACGATATGATTACCCTGCTGATCGCCTGCCCCGATCAGCCAGGGATTGTGGCTGCCGTTTCGCGCTTCATTTTTGAGCATCATGGCAACATCATCCAATCCGACCAGCATTCGACAGATTATCACGATGGCCAGTTCTTTATGCGCGTGAGCTTTGCCGAGGACAGCTTCCTGCTGAACGAGGCCGAGGTCGTGCGCGCCTTCACTCCCTTAGCCGACGCGTTTCGCATGGATTGGAGCGTCCACTACTCGCGCCAGCGCAAGCGCGCCGCGATCCTCGTTTCCAGGCTCGATCATTGCCTCACGGACCTGCTCTGGCGCTGGAAGAGTAACGAGCTACCGGTGGATATTCCGCTGATTATCAGCAACCACCCGGACCTGGAGCCGCTGGCCCGCATGTACGCTATCCCGTATCACCATTTCCCTGTGCGCCGGGAGCATCGCCGCGACGATCAGCAGCGCATGCTCGATTGCCTCGCGAGCCAGCCGCTGGACTTCCTGGTCCTCGCCCGCTATATGCAGATCTTAGAGCCATGTGTGGTCCAGGCCTACCCGCAACGGGTCATTAACATCCATCACAGCTTCCTGCCGGCATTCATTGGCGCCAACCCCTACCTGCAAGCTTTTGAACGCGGAGTCAAGATCATCGGCGCGACCGCCCACTACGTCACAGACAGCCTGGACGAGGGGCCGATCATCGCCCAGGATGTCATCCACTGCGATCACCGCGATACCGCCGCGGACCTCGTTCGCAAGGGCCGCGATGTCGTACGCCGCGTGCTGGCCGAGGCCGTGCGCTTACATACAGAGAACCGGGTGCTGGTGCATAAGAACAAGACCGTCGTCTTCTCATAAAGGGACCAGCGGCCTCGTAGGCGTGACCGTAGGGCGTGGCTTGCCTCGTCTGCGTCGCCCACCATGGGTGAGGCAAGCCACGCCCTACGGAGACGCCGCGTGCCTTCTGCAAGCGATGCCTTCACTTGACGCCTCTTGGGTGAGGCAAGCCGTCGCCCCTACGGAGGTGGCTCTCTATCACGCCAGTCGTTGCGCGAGATACTTCAGGCTCAGGGGATAGCGGTACTCGATGCCCATGTGGGTCGCGTCGAACAGCTCGAAGAAGACATCGCTGACACCGGCGCCTTCAAGGGCGCGACGAAAGGCCTCGGCCCCCAGGTCGAGATAGTACTGGTCGCGCCTGCCAGCATCGATGTAGATCGCGCGCATGGTGCGCAGCCCCTCCGCGTGCGCCGGGACCATGCGCACAGGGTCACGGGCCAGCCAGCGCGCCCACACCTCAGGTATGAGTTCGCCGGTCACGGTATCGTAGGGCAGGTGAACGCTGCCATCCTCGCCGGCGGAATAGCAGGCGGCCATGCACCAGTCGTTGAGCAAGAGCGCGTCGCTATGTTGAGAGAGCGCCGGTCGGCTGCGGAAATCCTGCCAGAATTTCTCGAAGGAGCCATCGTAGAAGTCGCGCAGTACACGCACGGACTCTGGGAAAGACGGCTGGTAGCATGTCTCGAACAGCGCATCGCCGGCGTGCGTGGCGAGTCCGCCCCACAGGTCCGGCCGCAGCATCGGCGTGATCATCGCGCCATAGCCGCCGCTCGACTTGCCGGCGATCCCCCGGTGCTCGCGTTGGGGCAGCGTGCGATAATGGGCGTCGACCCAGGGCACGATCTCGTCGCAGAGGTAGGTGTGGTAGCGTCCGGTGCCCGGCGAATCGAGAAACTGACTGCCACCGAACGAGGTCCAGCAGTCCACCCAGACCACGATGCAGGCCGGCGCCTCACCGCTGGCGAACAGCTCGTCGACCAGCTCCGGGAAGCTCTTTCTAAATGGCGCGCGGTTGCGCCACATGTCGAGCTGGCCCGTCAGCCCCTGGATCATATACACCGTTGGATAGCGGCGCGCGGACTCGTTGTCATAGCCAGGCGGCAGGTAGACCCACAGCGGCCGCTGGGACGGATCTCCCAACGCGTTCCCTTTGAGAACCTCGCTCTCAAATACCACCTCGTCGAAACGGCCGCGCATCTCAATGGACCATGGAAGCATTATGTAACCCCTTTGTGTCAGCATATGATAGAAAATAGCACACCCTTGCTCAGGTGCGATGATTGTATTATATGCCACTGCATTCGTGGACCGCGTAGGGGCGAGGCAAGCCATCGCCCCTACGCGGTATGCATCAATTATTGTATAATAGAGCCAGATATTGTGGATGAAGTTGTCCACTTTAGATCCTGGTGGCGAAGTCAATCCTGACTCTTTCTGCCGCGACTTGCATGATAACGAAAAATT